>CAZENC010000352.1:0-3499 GCA_964513115.1 uncultured Desulfobacteraceae bacterium
TTGTGGGGATATACCCGGAAAAGACCATCTTCGCCTCCTTTGCCATCGGTTCTGCCCTTGCCGGAGCCGCCGGAATTCTCATATCACTTGAGACAAATATCGAGCCTACCATGGGTTTTAGTGCCATCCTGAAGGGGATCATCGCCTCTATCATCGGCGGAATCGGGAGCATCCCAGGCGCAGTGATCGGCGGGTTTTTCCTTGGCATTGCTGAGAACCTCGGCATCTGGAAGATCCCAGCGGGGTGGAAAGATTGCATAGCATTTGCTATCCTCATTATCTTCTTGCTGCTTAGGCCAGGTGGGATTTGGGGAATCCGAACAGAAAAAGATAGACTTTAGACTATTGACTGTAGACTGTTGACTACAGACTGAGACAGAAGTAATGGCCAGAGATTATAAAAAGATAAAGGCATGGCAGTTAGCTGATGAATTAGCAATTGCCATTTACGATACGACGATGTCCTTCCCAAAGGAGGAGACGTTTGGTTTAACATCCCAGATGAGAAGAGCAGGTGTTTCTGTTCCTGCAAATATAGTGGAAGGATCAAGCAGACAACACATAAAAGAATACTTACAATTCCTTTACACTGCAATAAGCTCGCTTTATGAAGTTGGCTACTATATAGATTTTTCTCATAGAGTCGGATACCTACAAGACGTCGCGTTTGGCAAGCTGGCACCGTTACATGAACATACAACAAAAACCTTGCGTGCCCTAATAAATTATATCGAAAAGTATCAAGTCCAAAGTCAAGGGTCTAAGTCTAAGGTCTATGGTCTAAAGTCAAAGGTCTAGGGTTATGGAATATCTCCTCCACATCTTGATCATAACCGGAATTTACATCATCTTAACCCTGAGCCTGAATCTTGTGGTGGGCTATACAGGCCTGCCTGCTTTAGGGCACGCTGCATTCTCCTGCGTAGGGGCCTATACATCAGCACTCCTTGCGTTAAACCTGGGACTCTCTCCCTGGCTCGGTCTGTTGATCGGTGCCTGCGTCGCGGCATTATTGGGGGTGGTCGTCGGCTTTCCTTCTCTGCGCCTCAAGGGGGACTATTTGGCCCTTGCCACCTTTGGCCTTGGGGTGATTGTCTACTCCGTTGCCAAGAACTGGGTGTCCCTCACACGTGGACCCATGGGCTTGCCCGGCATACCCGGATTTTCCATCTTCGGTTTTCAGTTATCAGCGATTTGGCAATATCTTATCCTTGTATCGCTATTCGTAATTTTGACCTATTTCGTCATAGGGCGAGTCGTCAACTCCCCATTTGGAAGAATCTTGAGAGCAATCAGGGAGGATGAGATCGCAACTCTGGCAATGGGTAAGAATGTAGACAAGCATAAAATCCTGGTCTTTGCCATAGGGGCCTTTTTTGCGGGCATTGCCGGAAGCCTCTATGCCCACTACATCACCTTTATTGATCCTTCGAGTTTTACCGTGATGGAGTCAATTATCATCCTCTTAATGGTCGTCTTCGGCGGGATGGGTAGTCTCCTTGGCTCTTTTGTCGGGGCAGCCATCCTGGTGATATTCCCTGAACTGCTCAGATTCATCGGTATGCCCAGCGCTGTTGCCGCACCCCTGAGGCAGATGATATACGGGCTCTTGCTGATCGTCCTTATGCTGAAGCGGCCGCAGGGGATTTTAGGACAGTATAGATTCAGGTAAATAGTATGGATATCCTTCAGGCAAAAGACCTCTTAAAAGAGTTCGATGGAGTCAAGGCGGTCGATAATCTTTCCTTTGCGCTCAAGAAGGGTGCGATTACTGCCTTGATCGGGCCTAATGGCGCAGGCAAGACGACGGTCTACAATGTGATTACGGGCTTCTTGAGACCGGATAAGGGTGATATCTATTTCAATAATAAAAAAATCACCCCGTTGAATCCCTATAAGATCGCACAGCTAGGCATCGGGAGGACATTCCAGAATATCAGGCTCTTCCCTCAAATATCGGTCCTGGAAAACATCATGCTTGCAACGAAATACGACAAAGGCGAAACCCTCTGGGCAGCCCTGCTTCAGACCAAAGCAATGAAAAGAGAAGATAATGCGAATAGGAAAAAGGCCATCAATTATCTGAAGCTGGTGGGATTGCTCAAAAAGAAGAACGATTTGGCTGAGAACCTGTCTCACGGCCAGCGCAGGCTCCTGGAAATTGCCAGGGCATTGGCCTTGGAGCCAGAGCTTCTCTTATTGGATGAGCCAACAGCGGGGCTGTTCCCGAATATGGTAGTAGAGATGAAGCGCATTATCCGAGAACTCAGGGACACGGGCAAGACAATTCTATTGATCGAGCACGACATGAAGGTGGTCATGGATATATCGGAGCGGATCATTGTCCTCAATCATGGGAAGAAGATCGCTGAAGGAAAACCTGCGGATATTCAGAAAAACAAAGCGGTCATCAATGCCTATTTGGGCAGGAGGAAAAGCATTGCTCCTTGAGGCAAAGAATTTAACCGTCTACTACGGCATGGTCAGAGCCCTTAAGAATGTCTCGTTCAAGGTGAATGAAGGCGAGATCGTGGCTATGATCGGCCCGAATGGAGCCGGAAAATCAACCGCCTTGAAAGCCGTGAGCGGTCTGCTCGAAGCAACGGGTGGACACATCGAGAAAGGAAAGATCTTGTTTGAGGGAAAGAGCATTAGGGATCGCAGGACCGATGAATTAGTCATGAAGGGGATATCCCTGGTCCCTGAGGGAAGGCGCGTCTTTCCTACGATGACGGTCTGGGAGAATCTCGAGATGGGTGCTTTTACAGTGGCCAGCGGTCAGGGATCAGTAATCAAGGAGAGAATAGAAGCAGTATTCGACCTTTTTCCTGCCTTGAATGATAGGAGAAAACAGAGGGCAGGAACCCTATCCAGCGGAGAGCAACAGATGTTGGCCATGGGCAGGGCCTTGATGCTCAAACCCAAGTTGCTGCTGGCTGACGAACCTTCGCTTGGCCTATCGCCGAATTTTGTGGACCTGATTTTCGACAAACTCATCGAGATTAACAAAAACGGAACCAGCATTCTCCTTGTCGAGCAGAACGCCCAGATGGCCCTTGAAGTATGCCATAGGGGGTATGTATTTGAGATAGGATCAATCTCCCTCGAAGGAAAGAAAAAAAAACTCGTTAAGAATAAAGGGGTTAAAAAGGCATTTCTGGGAGGGTAAAAACTTGGTTTTAGGAAGGACGCTGGGGTTTGCTTTTTTGGATAAATGAGGGTAAGGTGGGCTAGTTTTGAGGTATATGGCTAGGGGTAAAGTTATGTCGGGACTCCAAGACTCAGGGGGTGTGAGGTTCTAAAAAATGTTTACAGGCTTTTCACTCGAATCCTGTGACCAGCGTTCCCACGCCTGCATCAAAATCAAAGACCTAACCTTTGATCTTCTGCCAGATTTTTATAAACCAAACTGAGAATTTAACCATGGATCAATTAGAAAAATTTTCTATTTCACAATTTATCTGGTACCTTGTTCCTGGATTGGGGCTAATTTACTTTC
>CAZENC010000353.1:0-3491 GCA_964513115.1 uncultured Desulfobacteraceae bacterium
GGCTTGAGAAAAACGTTCATAAACTTTCACAATCGAAAGATGATGGGAGATTCAAAAAATGAGAAATGGGGGACATCCCATGCAATGAATAGAGATTAAGGGGAGGCTAACCTCCATCAAAGAACCTTTGCCGCCCTTTCGATGGCTTTCAGAATATTGGGCATCTGTTCTTCCATGTTGATATTAATTGGAATGGTGAGGCACAGTGACAACAGTTTTGCCGTTTTCGGCAGAGATTGGGCTTCATAGGCGCACCTTGACTCCCCCGATTCTGTTTTAAAAGGATAGCCGGAACGTGTCAAGGTCTTGCCGGCCAGAAGGTGTTCCCATCTTTCGTAATAGTGCCATGTATTATCAGACCAGTAAACCGTCGGACAACCTTCCTCGGTAAGTACATTGTTAAATGCCTTGGCCTTCTCCTCGGTTGGAAGGAAAAACATAACAAAAGACGCTATGTCTCCCTGGGGATCGGGGATGTTCCTAAAGGTGATCTGGTCAATATTTTTTAAGGCCTCTTTGATTCGAAGTTTGTTTTCACGCTGTTTGGCTAAAATGACATTATCCAGTTTTTTCAACTGGGCAAGGCCAAGTGCCCCCTGGAGTTCCATCATACGATAGTTTTGCCCTAAAAAGCTTCTCTTTTCAAGACCCCTGCCTATTTTCGGATCATGGTCATGGCCGTGGTCGTGATATTCAGACGCCCGAACGAACATGTCTACATCATCGGTGATGACCATACCTCCTTCACCTGTGGTCAAGGTCTTGACCGAATCAAAGGAAAAGGTCCCCATTTTCCCGAATGACCCTAATGCCTTTCCTTGCAGTTTTCCGCCACATGCCTGAGCAGTATCTTCTATAACGGGAATGTTCAGACGGTCCGCCTCCTTCATAATCTCAACGATTCTGGCCTGGCTCCCGCACATGTGTACCGGAATAATAGCCTTCGTCCGTTCGGACACCCTCTTCCGGATGTCATCAGGGTCCATACACAAGGTATTGTCAATTTCGGCAAAGACCGGTATGGCCCCTGCATCAAAGATTGTCTCCCACGTTGCAACAAACGTGAAACCCTGTGTTATCACTTCATCGCCCGGACTGATTCCGAGGGCGGCTAAGGCAACTTTCAGGGCTGCCGTGCCCGAAGATACGGCCAGGGCATGACTTACCCCGCAGTATCCGGCAAATTCCTTTTCAAACTCCTCAACCTTATATATCCCCTGCCTCTGTTCATCGAACTCGTATCGAAAAAGGGTTTTTCTTTTAAGGACCTCCAATATTTCCCTCTCTTCTTCTTTTCCTATGACTTCAAATCCGGGCATGTATGAGCCTCCTTATTAGTTTAAGGTCCTTCAAATGCTTTTTGGTAAATATTTTCCGCAACCCTGGCAGTCATCGGTCTGGGATTATTCATGAGCGGTCTTTTCACCTTCATTGCAGCTTCGGCCATTTCGGGAATTGAGTCCTCCGGGATCCTCAGATCCTTAAGTGTTCGCGGAATACCAATATCGCAGGTAAGGTCCCGGACGGCCTTCACCGCAAGGGCGGCTTTATCACGCTTCGAATGCCCTTCTGTTTCCTCTCCCATTGCCCGGGCGATACGAGCGAACTTGTCTATATCCCCGGGATAGTTGTATTCAAGTACATACGGAAGCATTAACGCATTTGCCAAGCCGTGGGGCACATCAAAGAACGCCCCGAGGGGATAGGCAAGTGCATGAACTGCGCCTACCCCGGACATGGCGAGACCCATGCCGGCCAAGTAACTGGCCTTCATCATGAAATTGCGAAAAAGCATGTCACTCCCACTAAAGACTGCTCCTCTCAGATTGGCGGAGATGATCTTAATGGCTTCGAAGGAAATCGGTTCGCTCATGAAGTGGGCTTGAAGTGATGTAAAAGATTCAATCGCATGGGTCAGGGCATCCATACCGGTGGATGCGGTTATATCTGCAGGGAGTCCGAGTGTGAGTTCGGGATCCAGAATGGCCGTATGAGGATAAAGCAAAGGGCTGTTGACGCCACCTTTGGTCTTTGTTTCCTTCATTGTAAAGACCGATGTGAAGGTCGCCTCGCTTCCTGTGCCCGCTGTCGTCGGAACCATAATTGTTGGGAGCCCCGCTTTTTTTACGAGGTTAAGACCGATATAATCCAATATTTTTCCATCATTTTTGCAAAGAACGGCAATGGCCTTGGAAACATCCATCGTGCTGCCACCACCGATGCCTATGACACAGTCAGCATTTTCTTTTTTTGCCAGTTCAGCCCCGGTATCGGCCAGGTCTGGCGATGGTTCAGGCGTCACCTCAAAGTAGGGAATAGTTTTTACCGGGCTATTTCGGAACATATCCTGTATAGACGTGCATATTTTTGTTTCAGACAGGGCACGATCAACAACCAGAAGCGCCCTGGATGCTCCCAGCAACTGACATTCGGATATGATTTGATTAACTGCGCCAACTCCAAAGATCGTCTTTTTAACCCCTTCAATGGCTACAAAATTCCCCATTTGATTCTCCTCAAGCACCGTAATGAAATCAATTTATTGTCCGGGAAACTTCAAGGTTTGTCCATGATAAAAATTTCAAGTAGTTGATGAGTGATTGCGTGTAAGTTTCAAGCACCTTCCCGGCGATAGCAGTTTCCTTCTTTATCAAAAATTTTGTTGCAACAATTAAGCCAATATAGGAAATATATTAGACTGGAGAGCCAGGTAACTTTTGCACATGCCAGTTTTATTTTTGAAATCCTTGGCCATTGCAGCAATAGTTGCCGGGAAAAAAGAGAAAAGCCAAAAGGCATGTGATATGGTATAAATGCTAAGGAGCCCTTGGGACGCAAATAGCAGTTCTGCGGGTGAAATAAACTACATTTTTGTATCGAATGAGGCATTAATGATACATTTTTGTAATGCCTGCTTTCTTTAATTTTGTCATTTGATGACATAACTAGCTGAAAAGATGTTTGAATCACCTGTTTGATATGTTTGGCATCATCATTGCTATTTTCTTAGAAGATGGGCCAAAATGGTTTGGACAGCAAATTTTTTCCAACAGGAGGTAACAAGATGAATTGCCAGAATGAAGACGATGTGAGAAAAATTGTAAAGGAAAAGGATGTAAGCTTTATTCAATTCTGGTTTACCGATGTACTGGGAGTCCTTAAGAGTTTTGCAATC
Organism: uncultured Desulfobacteraceae bacterium; assembly: GCA_964513115.1. Lineage (GTDB taxonomy): Bacteria > Desulfobacterota > DSM-4660 > Desulfatiglandales > Desulfatiglandaceae > JAFDHL01. Next base: position 3,176 of record CAZENC010000353.1, read on the forward strand.
ACACCCTCGGAACTGGAAGAGGGGCTGACAGAGGGCATGGGATTTGACGGGTCATCCATAGAGGGTTTTGCAAGGATCCATGAGAGCGACATGATCGCCAAGCCTGATCCGACTACATTCCAGTTTGTCCCTTGGAGGGGAACGGACCGTCCTGTGGCCCGGATGTTCTGCGATATCTTGAACCCTGATGGGACACCCTATGAAGGGGATCCCAGATATGTGTTCAAGCGGCTATTAAAAAAAGTGGGCGAACAGGGCTACACCTTTTATCTCGGACCCGAACTGGAATATTTCTATTTCAAGAATAATAAATCCA
>CAZENC010000354.1:0-3483 GCA_964513115.1 uncultured Desulfobacteraceae bacterium
CTGCTATATCCTTCTGACTCCTACAGGATAAAAAATTCTGTTATATTCGAACCGTAACTCAATAGCCTCTAAACAGTTTTTTGTAGCTTCCTATCCCGTGCATCTTGTTCAACATGCATCTAATGATATCAAATCCGGCGGCAGGTCAAAAAATAAGTAGCAAAGCAAGGGTGTAATTGAGCTTGAGGACCTAAGAAATGTCTACGGACATACAAAAAGGGTTGCACCAAAATTGCACCACAATTCTGAGCAACCCTATGGAATTAACTATTGAAATTAAAGCAATAAATGGTGCCGAAGGCGGGACTTGAACCCTTATAAATGGGTGTGACAACCAGTGATAAACAATGATCTGAAATTATTTAAAATGATAAAATTATTAGCTTTTTCGCCAAGGCCTCTTCTGGCTTGGATGTCACCAAAGATCACCTAAAGTCACAGTTTATCATTCAAAATAGGCACAATTTTGGGCACAATAATAAACACTCCTCCCCTCCCCACTAATCCAGTAATACCTTTTCCCTTCACTCGTCTTACTCAAAACCAAATCCTTCTTTACAAGCTCCCTGAGAATTTCCTTTATGCTTATTCTCGAAATTGAATTTTGAAGCCCTTTCCCTTATCTGTTCAGAGGGTCCCTTTTTATCATGGGAAGACCAAATTGTCCTATCCTGAATTCTTTTTTGATGACTATCATATCCTTATTGAATACTTAGGAATGAATGGAAATCCCCAAAAAGAAAAAATGAACAATTATAAACTGAGATCCTATAATGAAAACAGCTATGATGTGACAGAGATGTACCCCAAGGATTTTCAACGAGTTTGGCAGAGCATTATTGATAGGGGGATTTATGATACGCTGGAGAGACGGGTTAGGGACTATGTATCCAAATTACAGTACAATTCAAATTTAGCCAAAAATGCAGAATTACAAGGCCAGATGTTATTTTGCAAAGCCTTCTAGGAATAACGCTGAGATATCAAATTGATCTTATAGTAAAACTGTTTGGGGCAGTTTTTCCGGGGACATAGCAGATCTTACCACTTTTAAAATTAAGCATTCAAAATGTATTAGTAAGCTTTTCAGATTAGGCGGAGTAATGCTTAGGGTGACTATACGTGGATTTGTCGTTGGTGATTTGACGAACCAATTAACAGCAAAGTATAAGTGCAAATTTCAATTTTATTCGCTTCTTGTTTATTTGGTTGTATCACTTTTAACCAAACGGTCTAGGGACCGAGTTATTGTCCGTCTGACAAATTCATTATTTTCATTTCTAGATACTTCACTCAAGGGTGCTACAGCACGCACATTCCCAAATATCCAAGTATCTAGGCCGCAGCGACCCTAACACTGCTATTTTCATCCTTCAAGACTTCAATCAAAGGTTCAACTGCTCGTTTACTGCATTACCTTTTGTATCTATATTAGTACCACCATGTTGCAATTTTTTTTACTTACAGGCTGCACGCATAGTACATATGGAAGTCGATATTATCTCAGATAATTATTTGGCTTTATGACAATTTGTCTCCTTAATAACCGCCGATGAATAACAGCTATGAGAAAGGACGGGACTTCAGGAAAGCCATTGCAAGCATCATTGACGACACTCTCCCACCTTATTTGTTTCCGAATTTTTCGATGGCTCCCAATGCGTATTCTCTAAGCTGCTTGTTTTCGCTTTTAGATATGGACTTGAGGGTTTCAAGAGCTTTTCTGTGGCCAGTGAAATACCTGGCAAGAGCATAAGCGGCGGCAAACCGGATCGCCTCATCAGGACTATTTAAGGCTTCTTCAAGAACTTTTTCCACAGCCGGGTCGGTTTCGTGTAGCATCCCCAACAGCTGGGCCGCATAGGCTTTAACAATAGAATAGCGAGAATCCTCTATTACTGCTGCAAGCCGTTTCTTATGTTCTGGTGTGATTGTGTTCACGCGTGCGAATGTCCGGGCACATAAAAGGGCAGCGTTTTCTGAACCGCATTCAATGCAAGACAACAAGGTGTCGGCGATCTCATCGATCTCTGGGGCATTTGGGTAGTCGGAGGCAACAGCCGTAATGGCGGAGGCCGACAAATCCTGTCTTGTGATGAGGATTTCCTTATCGGATTTAGGCGAAGCCGCATTAGAGCACGCGAGTCCTTTGGCCAGATACGGTAGGCTCTTAGGCCCGAGCATGACAATGGCCTCCATCACCGGGTCCGTCAATGTTCCAAATTTCCCCAGGAAAGGAACTAAGGCTTTCAACCCTTCCTCTCTAAGCCTCAACATTTTCATCTGCCGGGCATAGGCTCTGAACAAAAACAGACGGGTGCCTTCAGGCGTCTTAGGCTTGACGGCGATTTCAAGAATGATCTTCGCGGCAAAAGGGTGGGAATAGTTGGTTTTAGCCAAGTCCGCCGCCGCCCGGTACGCGGACATTTTATCACCAGTTTCCAGAATTTGAATTTTGCTTTTCAATACCGGGTGAAGTGTCGATCGATCCGCTTCCGCAGTAGCCGAAACAAGCATTAGGACTAAAATCAAAAAAAACGACAAATAAAACCTTGATCTGTTCATGATGCACTCCAATTGGTTTCTTTGTCCAATCCAAAAATTATTTCTATTAGAGACTGTTACGAAAACACCTATAAGTAATTGATAGTTATTAAAAAAGGGCCTATTTTTTGATCGACATAACAACCGGCCAAATCTAGCAAACTCTGGCCAAACGGCCATATATATGGATCACTTTTGACTTTCAGTAGTCAGCTTTTCGGATTTTTTTCGTAACAGTCTCTATTACTTTAAATAGAATATAAACTCTTTCACAAATTCGCCTTCAATATAGATTTTCATTACATGTTTACCTTTAGGATCACCTTCAGCAATACTCCATCCATTTATAATCCATCCATTCTCCGGTGTTACTGTTTCTATCTTTATAGCCTTCTTTTTATCATCACTCACTCTTATCGCACTTTTTCTATCATCATCCCAAATAATAGCGGGAGCGGGAAGAAAAAATTCCTCCCTCCAAGTCACCTTTTTGTTAGTAGTTTTCAAATGAATCATCCAAACATAGGTGAGGCCTACTTTGTATGGAATATGATTTGTTTCTTTAAAATTCAATTTATTATCAGAATCTTTAATAATTACCCCAAACCTTGCTTTATCAACAACGATTTCTTCAGTAAATTTTATTTTAGATGGAGAGCTTTTTGGAATGGAAATAAAAAAGGCAACAACAAGCACAAAAAACAATTGTATCCATCTTGTCATTTATCAACCTCTTAGATTAATAACGGAAAATCAGGATAAAATCAAATCAGAATATGTAGGTTTGGAGTCAAATTCTCCACATCCTCACGCCTGCCATATCTTGCCACCAATACAGCCAAATAAATTTTCATCCTGTCTTTATGTAATTCGAATATCTCATACTGATCTTTGACAGTTATAAAAAAATAGTTCTGCAATATTAGGGACATAGATGTG
>CAZENC010000355.1:0-3446 GCA_964513115.1 uncultured Desulfobacteraceae bacterium
TGCATCGGTCTTCGATAATATAGACCACGCCCCGGGAAATCTGAATCTCGTCTGCATCGAGTGGAAGACGCCAGAATACCATGGGTTTTTCCTTTGATTTAAGTGAAAATGCGGAATTATAGTGCTAAAAGGGAGTAATTATAGGCTTTAGCGTGAGTATGTCAAGGCAAAAATATTAGATGAATCGTAGATTTTGGGGATACCGTTATATTTTTTGAGGGGGTTTCTGGAGAATTAAGGAATTGCTCCAAATTTGATTTGATTTTTGCTTGCGTTAAACATCTTTTAAAAAGCAGGGAAATAATGAGGATTTGCTTTTTTAAGCAAAACGCAGGAAACCCTGGCCTTTTTTCGGGTGTTTTATCGGAAACAGGATTTTCCAGTTCCTCACTTCTGGATACTGAATCGGAAATCACAGTGTCAATCGCCTTGCATAATTACCCGGCTTCCCACATAAACTCTTTATTCGCCTTCGCCAAAATACCCTGCAGCTTGCTGCAGGGATGAACAGCGAGGTGACCCGTCAAAGCCTTGTGCGAAGGCGGGTTTGCTTCGGCGAATTCCGCATAGATACCCCGTAGCTTGCTACGGGGAGCTTCATTTTTCTGTTAGTCTCAGGTAACTAATCCAGTATCGCATGAAGATATCAGAGAATTCGTCAATAATCACTATCAGCTTCTTACCCTTTTTCCATGCCAATGTATCAGCATGCCCCATACCTTCCAGAAGAGCGGTCGGTCCTGTGCGCTGGTTAGGGTGCATTTCTGCATTCCTGTTACAACTTGCTCACCTAACCAACGATAATTTCATCCAAAGAGCGCTTGGGAACGTGGTGCGTGTCCTCATCATCCCGCCAATACTTGATATTCCCGTCAGGCCCGACTGCCTCGATCTCGACCATTTCCTTTGGCTTACCTATAGCAATAACAAGTTGAATGTCGTAATGAGCGGGGATTCTCAACGCCTGGCGCAGCCAAGCTCTCCGAATTGAGCCTATTATACAGCCTCCAAAACCTCGCTCCGTTGCACCCAGCAGAATGCTCTGAGCCGCTATCCCATGGTCACAAACAAATGATTTCCGTATTTTTTTGTCTCCCAGGATGATGATGTATGCCGATGGTCTCTCCCCTTCCGACGGACCAGGCCAGTCCTTGAGATAGCCCGCCCACACAAGATGAGGAAATACCAAAGCGTTTTTTTGTGCATCACAGGAAAGGATGTATTTCAACGGTTGAAGATTGGCTTCCGACGCGGATAATCTAGCAAGGTCAACAAGCTGTCTGAGTGTCTCGAGATCAATAGAGACTTCTTGGTTGAATCGACGGTAGCTCCGATTCCTCAACACAATATCTTTCAATTTCATGTTCTTGCTCCTAAATCCAGGTGATCCTCTTCTCTTTACAAGTTTCTTATGGATATCCCCTTTCTGTTCCCTTATGCCTTCCTTCAATTCAAGTACCGAAATTCCGCCAACCTCCTGGGGATGACCTTTCGGTATTTGTACTTGGCAAAGCCAAGAGTTAGACTGGAATAGACTTCCCTGTCCTTGGGAAGGCCAAGGAGTTTCCGGATTTCAGGGCTCCGGCTGCAGGCCGGGGGAACCAGGTCGTTAAAGCAGGTGCCCACCCCCAATACTTCGGCCATAAAGATCGCATGAAACGCGGAAATGACGCAGTTGTTTTCCCCCATGGGTTCGAGGATCGGGCTGTGAAAAAGTATCAGGGCCTTGCAGTCTCGAAGGATCTCGTCCCCCCGTCCCTCCTTTTTCCACCTCAGGTACCAGCGCATCCCGGGCATGACAAAATCTTGGAGTGTGCGGAAAATCTTATTTCCTACTCGTCTTTTGATAAAGAAACTCGCTATGGGATTCCCAAGCGCTTTTTCTAACCCTCGATACAGTTCATGGAGCAGCTTGGACAGGGCCTCGAGAGTCTCCGGCTTGTCGATGACAATAACACCGGTGCTCGGCCGGCCTGTACCTGTGGGAGCCCTGTGAGACGCCTCAATGATCCGATTCAGAGTATCCCTTGGAACAGGCTTGTCTTTGTACCGGCGGACTGAACGGCGCTGTTCCATAAGGGTAAGGAGGCTGTCCTCCGTGATCTCCAGAGGTCGGACCGGTTTGAATGCATCAAAATCCAGCCCCTCCACCCGGATCGCGTCACTAGGGCAGACGGCTGTACAATGGCCGCACAACATACAGAGTCCCTCCCTTTCCCGCGAAACACGTGTGTATTTTTCGTCTTTCTCCTCAAAGGTCTCGAGAATATGACGTGGACAGACCGTCCCACAAATCCCGCAGGCCGTACACTTCACATTGTCTATGCTGATCATGATTTTCTCTCCTTAATAATAGAGATAAACATTTTTACAATGCGTCTGGATCAGGCCTTTCATCCTTCAGGCCTCTCAATCCCGCCACTCGGTGCTTGATACTAGGGTCGAACCAATTTATTGATATCTATAGATTAAAATTCCAAAAATAAAAGTTTTTAGGCCCTATATCGCCTTTTTTGCCCCTAAAAAGCTATATAGGTCTAAATAAGGGTATTCTTACGGTTATTAATTTGCAGTTACAAGTAGTTAGCTTGAGCCGACCCCCATCTAATAATAAACAACACAGGCAAAGTCTGCCCCCAAAGACGTGTGTAAAAAGCGTATCAGGATGAATCCGGTTAATATATTGAATATATTAACCAAAATACCGACCGAAGACAAGGCGAAAATCCCGAGCATGTAAAAGCGGTAGGGATATAGAGATGGATATTTTAAGCAAGCTCTTATTTAAAACTGCAAATGTGAAGGGCGTGCCCTTTCTCACATGCCACATGGGTTGCTTTGACGTTTACTTTTCGCCATGGTCCATATCACCCAATTGTCATTGCATTTTAGGCGTAAGTGGGAGACATTTAGATTGTCCACAAGAAACGAACCAGCTTGTTCTTTTTGCCATTTGATGATAAAATAATAAAATTGTTGTTTCTTGTATATTCGGGGCTGCAGGCGAGTGATCATACCGCCCGTCTGGTCTGTGAATGGTACTCCCTGGATTTAATCGATAAAGGAACTTCAAAAATAACCCCCGTGAAAATGCACAAAAGACCCATATCGACAAAACCGCCGGGGCTTTCCACACCTGTCCTGTTATCTAGCCTTAATCGTCTCATGCTGAGTATCCTTGTCCTTTGGGCCGCGTTTTTTATCAGCTTTGTGGCTCTCGTTCATGCCGTCAACCTACCGCTCACAACCACCAAGGGCATTTCTGCGGACAAGAAGAACAAAGAGCAGCCTGAATTACCGACTCTTGCTGAAATAGAGAAAGCCATCGAGCGTATCAAAGAGAGAATCAAGCTTATTGAATTGGTTGAAAACGAACAGACCGCCCAGCAGTCAGGTGTATCTCTATCCGATCTTCAGGCACGCACCGGCAAATTGAGATCGATCCA
>CAZENC010000356.1:0-3426 GCA_964513115.1 uncultured Desulfobacteraceae bacterium
TTTCTTCTTCGGTGACGTCAAAGCCGATGACATGCATCACGAACCGGATCCCGGCCTCCTTGAGTTCTTTGACCAGGCCGCAGGGATCCGGGTCACAGGTCTCTTTGCCGTCCGAAACCAGGATAATGGTGGTTTCGTCCTCCAGGTGTTTGATCCGTTCTGCCGTCATCCGAACCGATCGGGAGATCGGGGTCTTGCCTTTGGGGCTCAGGCCATGAACGGTCTTGGTGAGTTTGTTCTTGTCGATTTTGCCTAAAGGGACCAGTTCCTCCACGTCGTTGCAGTCCCCTTTGCGGCGGTGGCCGTAGGCCACCAGGCCCACGACGGCATCATCCGGGAGATCTTTGATGAGACCGGTCAGGACCTCCTTGGCAATGGCGATCTTGGCCTTGCCTTCGACCTGTCCCCACATGGATCCCGAGGCATCAAGGATGAACATCAGGTTCCCGGCGGATGAGCTGCCGGAAACGCGACCCTTTGCCGTCCCTTTGGGCTGAGGGGCTGATTTCCGTTGCGATACGCTCGACTTTGCTGCCGAGCCCGGTGCCGCCGCCGCTGCCTTCTTGGCTCCGGAAGTGGCACCTGGCCCGCCGGGAGACATCTTGCTGTAGCCTGCCGGTATCTTGAAAAGCGAGTCATTCACAGGGCCTTCCTGGATATTTTGGAGTTCCAGGACCGGGTTCTCGTTCTCCCCAAAGCGCTCCTCCTTTATGAGATGGTTGAGCTTTTTTGAGATCCAGACCTTGGCTGCGGTTTCCGATTTCCCCGGCATGGCGTAGAGCCGTGTCTCGCATTGGTATCCGTTTACGGTCTCGACCGGGCCCGGTTTTTCGGTCATGCCTTTTCGGGTCATGGCCCATCCGACTAAGGGATTCATCATGAAAGTTCTCTCTATTTCCTTCATTTCCACATACTGGCGCATCTGCGGATTAAGACCCCAGGTGATTCCGGTATCCCGGTTAACAATTGCGGGAAACGGCGGGAATTTCATACCGCCCTTAACTTTTTCCAGTCGGTAGATGTTGTCTTTGACATAGAGTTTGAAGGCGTAGCTCTCTCCCGGTCCTGTAATGACAAGGTCCGCTGTAAACTGGGAGGCACCTGCAAAATCAACGCTCATAAGGATGGCAAAAAAAACCGTAATTAAGGTAAGCCACCCGAAAGTCATTTTGTTTCGCATTATTTTTTCCTCTTCCGAAGACATTACAAATCCCTTTCTTATTGGCTCATAATATTGGAAAGGAACAGGTAATATATTGAAACATCTATTTGTTTAAGAAATATATGCCGACAACAATAATCGGCATTCATCACCCCGATAAGTTTATGAAGTCCGGATCATTCGGCACATGAGTACGGTGAAACTTTTCGGATATATAGGTTGAAGCAGTCTTTATCTTCGATTCCAAGCTTCCCGGCCTGGTGATTTCAGGCAGTTATGGGCGGGTGAAGCCTCCCCCCTCCGCTGTTCTCTTCCGCTCCTACGGAGCGTCGGAGCCAGGGGGTCCCCCATCCAATAACAGCCTGAAATCACGAAGTCCTTCCAGCAGTCACTCCGAAAAGACCGCTTCAACCTCCTAATCATGTGTTGTCTTGAGGCGTACTCATTAACCGGATGAACCTAAAGCCTTTTCTGTTACCTGCCCAGGCGGAAATTGGCCTTTATAATGGACCCGTGAGAAGACCGGCTAATTGCAATCTCCAATTCGACGACCGCTCATGTGGGTGGTCATTTCCGCGCCTGATCCACCCATTTTCATCTTCATTGTACCTTCAAAGCTATCTCCCATATAGGTTATCCTACCGGTTCCTTCCATTTCACCGCCCTGGGTAGAGCACTTAATAGACCAAGTCACCGTGTTACCTTCTATCTTGTAATCGCTGATTTTGCACTCCTGTCCAGGCTGGGAACTCTTGGGAACAAGGTCGTTTTTTGTAATGCACTGGGTATGTGTATGGGAGGGCAAATTCATTCCCTGCATTTTCATTGTAGATGTTATTTCCCAAAGACCTTCCTTCATGTCAGGACCTGAAGCGGCAAAGGAAAATGAAACTGCGGTCAGCAGAATAACTAAAGCGGTAACCAATCTTTTTAACATTACAAAACCTCCTTTTAAAACTTTGCGTTTAGCCTAAATTTTTATAGCTTTATAGTATTTATAAATTTATTTATCTATGCAAGAAGAAAACTCAAAACTAATAAGGAATATTTTTGATTTTCATAAGCGAGGTAAATGTCTTTTTAGGGCAGCAGTTATAATGTTGACCCTGATATGTTGATTTTCTATAATTATTTGAGTGGATTATCCTTCTTTTTTAGCCGAAGATGGCTGAGGATATAAATGTCTGAAATTACCTAAGAAAAGGAGTGCGAACATGAATAAAAAAGCAACTGTTATTGGATCCGGCCAAGTTGGAGCCACCGTTGCCATGCGCCTTGCGGAAAAGGAGCTGGCAGATGTAGTCCTGGTTGATATACTTGAGGGAGTCCCCGCCGGAAAGGCCCTCGATCTGACGGAGGCGGCACCAATTGAAAAACATGATGCAAAAATAATCGGAACTAGCGGGGATTACAGTAATGCAAAGGACTCGGACATTGTTATCATAACAGCCGGAATTCCCAGAAAGCCCGGGATGAGCCGGGATGACCTTTTATCCACAAACATGGGAATTATGAGGTCAGTGGTAAAGGAGGTAGCCGCCGCTGCCCCTGACAGCATCCTGATTATCATAAGTAACCCCTTGGACGCCATGTGCCATGTGGCATATGAAGTGAGTGGCTTTCCCAAAAACAGGGTAATGGGTATGGCCGGCGTCTTGGATTCGGCCCGTTTTCGTGCCTTTATCGCCATGGAGCTGAATGTCTCGGTGGAAAACACCCATGCCTTTGTGCTCGGAGGGCATGGTGATACCATGGTTCCTCTCCCGCGTTACTCCACGGTGGCAGGTATTCCCATTACGGAGTTGATGTCCCCGGAAAGGATCGAGGCACTTGTTGAGAGGACGAGAAACGGTGGTGCGGAAATTGTTGGCCTTCTAAAGACCGGGAGCGCCTATTATGCCCCTGCATCCGCGGCCGTTGAAATGGCTGAATCCATCTTAAAGGATAAGAAAAAAATATTACCCTGTGCTGTTTTTCTGGAAGGGGAATATGGCATCAATAATCTTTTTATGGGTGTTCCGGTAAAGCTAGGGTCAGGCGGTATGGAACAGATAATTGAGATCGAACTGACGGAAGAAGAGAGAGAGGCACTTGACCGCTCCGCCAATGCTGTTCAGAAGTTGGTGGATGACATGAAACGGCTAAGCTAGAGATCGCAGCTTAGTCGGTGACAGTTTGCAGGTAATCCGGCTTGGATGATGCAGCTATCTTGGGCCATCTTGAGGCACTGGCTCACACTTTGGGTATACAAATCCGCTACGAAA
>CAZENC010000357.1:0-3421 GCA_964513115.1 uncultured Desulfobacteraceae bacterium
CTTCAATTATTCTGGGGAGATACAAAATGTGTTTTAAAGCACAAGTGAGATGTTGGGATAACTTGCCACCTGTACAGCCGGATAGATTTTCATCCTGCGTTTACGTATTATTCGGATATCTCATATATTTAAACAGAGGTAAGATCTTTGATAATTTTTTCAACAGTGCGGGAAAGCCTTCCAATATGGTTTTTACACACATCAAAAATCGCTTCAGCATTCAGATCAAAATAGTGGTGAGAGATAATATCCCTCATTCCCTTGGCCTTTTTCCAGTCAACCTGTTGGTACTTGTGCAATAAGGACTGTTTAGTGACTTTGTCGAGATTCTTGAGGCTCTCGCCGATCGCGATCAATTGCATGCAAATCGCATCCAATTTTTCCATACCGGCCTCGCTCTTCACAAAATCTTCAGGCGATTGGATCGGTTCAAACCGCTTTATTATGGTTTGCGCTGATCGTAGGATTTGAGTCAAAATTTCCAGGGCCAGATCCCTATCATACTCAGGCATAAAGAGCCTCATCCTCAATCTTACGTTTGAGATAGTTATTCATTTTTTCGCGATAGCTTACAATGTCTACAGGTAATCCCAATTGCTCTTCTAAATCCTGTTTGATACCGATCAGGTTAAACAGATCCTGTTTTTCAAGCAACACGACAACATCAATGTCACTTTCCGTGGTCATGTCGCCGCGTGCAGAAGATCCGAAGATACCGATTTTTTCTATATGGTATCTGCGCTGATTACCTTTTTTAAAATGCCTTAAGGCCGCTATGATATCATCTCTTTTCATTTTTTCCTCGAATGCCCATGAAATAATTAATTACAAGCTACTGGTTTTATTTTAATTTGTCAATGTCTCGGCTGAGGTCGTTACATTTGCAATAAGAAATTTTCTATGTAAAAAATTGGCAGATTGCAGCGCAAGCCGAAATGAAACGGAAAGAAATGCCTAATGGATCGAAGATAAAGAATTGCGGGGCTTATTGTTACCGATTGGCAGATATAGGGATGCGGCTGCTTTCGAAATTGTGCCCAAAATTGTGCCTTTTTTGAATGATAATCTGTGATTTTAAGTGAACTATGGTGACATCCAAACCAGAAGTGGCCTTGGCGAAAAAGCTAATAATTTTATCATCTTAAATAATTTTAGATCAGTATTTATCACTGGTTGTCACACCCATTTATAAGGGTTCAAGTCCCGCCTTCGGCACCATTTATTTATTATATTTCGGCAGGGTAGGCTTAGAAGCTTGTCGGAAAGAGTGGAATTTTAGAGCAGCACAAAACATGTTTACGAAATTCCGCATTATATCAACGATGACGTGCCGATATAAGGCGAGAGGACCGTCAAAAGCAGGCCAAAAGACCAGAAACCGCCTTTTTATCTGTCCCAGTTATATGGTATCCAACCATATTCGTATATCATTCACTCCCTCATCCCATCGCGAATAACAAAAGGATTCCCCATCAAACCGGTATTCTGTTCATTTTCAAGGGCGTATTGTCTACAAATAGACTTCTCTCTTTCAAAATCTGCTGCATTTTTGTTTGGGTGGTACATAGGCCCCCCACAGCTTGAAAGGATCATCATGAAGCATACTGAAAAAAATAGGATTATTTTTTTCATTTTCTTTCTCCTCCCTTCTTTAGACCAGCCTTGGAAAAGAATATTATTGCAAAACAGGCCTAAATTCAATACATATTTTCCCGGCATTTAATTGACGGATTTTGGGCCTTTAGTGGGGAATACCCCCCCCCTTAGGGTGGGCTTATGTTGATTGGCCATGCCAGTGAAACGGCTCGGTCTGGCACTCTTCTCCAGTCCGCATCTACTCCTATGTTGCAAGCGGCCCTCTCTGCGGTCTGCTGGAACCGAAGGATGTGGATTCCATTGGGCCGTTGCATTGCAGACCACGACTCGGGCCGAGGAAGGAGGAAGTGGGGTTTATCCGAAAGATGCGGCCTTTCGAAGAGTCCCATACCTTCGCTTCCCAAAAGTATGTACTCGTAGTCCGTATCCTATATTGTTGGACTAAACATGCCTGATCACAAACAAAAGGCCCTTCCTATCCCTTGCGCCTTGAGCCTCAATATAAATGGGTGCTCAATACAAAGCGCCAACCTTTTGGTGGGCCTCATTCTTTTATGTTGGAAAAAGGAATCGGAAGAAGTATTGTAACCTTTCCCAATGTCCTGCTTCTATATTTAATACATGCTTTTTAAAGAATAAATTTTTCCTCAATTTGCGGAAGGGGATTAAAAAAAGGAGGTAGATCAAATATGTTTGAAGTTACTGAAAAGGCAAGCGAGAAGATCAAGGAATTACTGAAAGATAAAGACAATATCCCGGGCATTCGGATCGCCCTTTCCCAGGGTGGGTGATCAGGTCCCTCACTGGGCATGGCTCTGGATGAGCCAAAAGATAATGATGAAGTGTTTAATGACAGGGATCTTACCTATATTATTGAAAAGGGATTGTATGAAATGGTAAAACCCGTAAAGGTGGATTATGTGAACACCTATATGGGCACAGGGTTTGATATTTCCTCAAGCCTTTCTGCAGGCGCCAGTTGTGGAAGTTCATGCAGCTGCTAAACAGCTTTTGGGTGCCTGGAATCAACCTTATCCCATCCTCTGTTCGGAATCCTTATGGCGGCAGAGGATGGTTTTTTTATTTTAGCCTCCCAAGAAACAGCGAATCAGGATCAAAAGGCCCCCAACTGGCAGGAAGAAATTTTGATCTTGAGGGTTTCGCAGGCTGAAGATACATCCATCTTTGCTATTCCCAGCCCTTTCGCGATGTCCCACGCGGCCGCGCACGTAAGTTTTCCCTCCATGAGAGAATCACGGATGGCCTTTTCCAGGTTTTGAGATACAGTTTCCGCCGGTTTTACAATCCTTTTTTCAGGATGATAACCGTGGAGTCCCATTTGGCATTTGACAATACGTATCTCAAGTATATCAGTCGCTATACCTACCTCAGCAGGAGACACATTTAGATCTTCCGCAATCTTGTTGGCGGCAGCGCATGATATTTTTCGGTTTGAGGCCTTGTTATTCAGGGCTTCGGCTATTTCCGGTTGTACCTTGCGGTCCGGAGAGTGCTTTTTGGCGTAATGGCCCCTGTCTTCGTGAGTCATGGCGGTTCCTCCGGCATTTTTTTTGTGCTGATTAAGTTTTTGTCTTTAATGTTTTTGGTTCATCCGGTTGATGAATACAATACGCCTCAAGATAAAACCTGATTGTGAGAGTGAAGTAGTCTTTTCGTAGTGACTGCTGGAAGGCCTTCGTGATTTCAGGCTGTTATGGGATGGGGGACCCCCTGGCTCCGACGCTCCAAAGGAGCGGAGGAGAACAGCGGAGGGGGGAGGCTTCACCCGCCCATAACTGTCTGAAATCACCAGGCCGAGAAGCTC
>CAZENC010000358.1:0-3403 GCA_964513115.1 uncultured Desulfobacteraceae bacterium
TGGCCCAGGTCGCTGGGACTTTTATTTTTTTCAAAGCTCCAATGGCATTGTCAACTGCCGCATAGTTCATCTGAATAACCTTTTCCCCCTTCTTACCATAGGTTTTTTTGATGGCCGTTTTCATGTAATCGAAGGCCTCCTTTGGGGGGATTACATTTGCAATCTGAAAGAAGGCGGCCTGCATTATCATGTTAATGCGTGCCCCCAAACCCAGCTCAGCAGCTATTTTTACCGCGTCAATATTGTAAAAATTAAGCTTCTTCTGGGCGATTGTCCGTTTCATGTGATCCGCCAACTTGGTCCCCAAATCCTTCTGGCTCCATGGAGAATTAAGCAGGAAGGAGCCTCCTACCCTTATACCTTCCAGGATATCGTATTGATCTACGAATGCAGGATTATGGCACGCTATAAAATCGGCCTTTGTTAGTAGATAGGGAGACTGGATCCTATGGGGGGAAAACCGGAGGTGTGAAATGGTGATCCCTCCCGACTTTTTGGCATCATAGGCAAAATAGGCCTGCGCAAACATGTCTGTGTTTTCACCGATGATCTTGATAGCATTTTTATTGGCCCCAACCGTTCCGTCGGCACCTAAACCCCAGAACTTGCACCTTACAGTTCCTTCAGGAGATGGATCGATCTCTTCACCCAATTCAATGGAGGTATGGGTTACGTCGTCTGTAATACCAACTGTAAAATGGGACTTAGGCGCCCTTGAGCGGAGATTGTCATAAACTGCCTTGACCATTGTTGGGGTAAAATCCTTGCTGCCCAGCCCGTAACGTCCGCCTACGATAACAGGAACATCATTTCTTTCCAAAAAAACAGTACATACATCCTGGTAAAGCGGTTCACCAATGCCTGCAGGAGACTTGCTTCTGTCAAGCACAGCAATTCTTTCGGCTGTGCCTGGCATGGCCCTCAGGAAGTGTTCTATGGAAAAGGGCTGATAAAGGCGCACTTTGATGAGACCAACACGTTCCCCCAGTCCGTTTAAGTACCTTACGGTTTCTTCAATTACATCACAACTGGAGGCCATGGAAACGATAACCCTGTCCGCCTCGGGATCTCCTACGTAATCAAAGAGGTTGTAAGAACGGCCCACCATCTCTCCCACCTTTTCCATCTCTTCCTGAACGATATGAGGGATTCGCGCATAGAAAGGATTGGCAGCCTCCCGATTCTGAAAAAAGATGTCCGGATTCTGGGCAGTCCCCCTCATTTGGGGACTCTCAGGATTCATAGCACGGCTCCTGAAATCATCAATAGCTTCCCAGTCCACAAGTCTGGCCATATCCTCGTAATCTATCATTTCTATCTTCTGAATTTCCGAGGAGGTCCTGAATCCGTCGAAAAAGTGGAGAAATGGCAAAGTAGCTCGAATCGCTGAAAGATGCGCCACCAGGGCGAGGTCCATGACTTCCTGAACAGATGCTGAGGCAAGCAGGGAAAAGCCTGTTTCACGGACTACGTTGATATCAGAGTGGTCCCCGAATATTGAAAGGGCATGGGCAGCAACGGCCCGTGCAGAGACGTGAAAGACGCCCGGTAACAACTCCCCGGTCATTTTGTACATATTAGGAATCATCAATAGAAGTCCCTGGGAGGCAGTGAATGTGGACGCCAGGGCGCCTGCAGCGAGCGCCCCGTGAACAGAGCCGGCCGCTCCTGCCTCCGATTGCATTTCGACCACCTTCAACACCTGGCCAAAGATATTTTTTCGTCCATGGGCGGCCCATTCATCGGCGTACTCTCCCATGCTGCTTGAAGGGGTAATAGGGTAGAGCGTGCACACATCGCTCATGGCATAGGCCACATGGGCAGCCGCTTCATTTCCCTCAATAGTACTTATTATTGCGCTCATTTTTTTCCCTCTCTTGATATGTTAAATTTGATATAGTTCCTTTATAGTATTCGTTCCCGTCATTCCAGTACAAGTAGAACGGCATCGGCTTCCACCGCATCGCCCTTTTTACATTTCACCTCTTTGACGGTGCCGGATTCATTTGCAACCACCGGCAGTTCCATTTTCATAGCCTCAAGGATAACAACCTCGTCACCCTCGCTGACGGTGGCACCAACATTTACCTTAACATCAATAACCTTTCCTCCCATTGGAGATGTAACTTCACTCACTGTATAATCCTCCTATTCTATTTTTGCCAAAAGAGTTTAGAAACCCCTTAAGCAGGATTCCTCCCAATGGTGCTTCCCTATTGTCTTTTACTAACTATGATAACCTCCCTCGGCCTGTTGATTGACTTTTTACGAGTCCATCAACTGTGGAAAGCACAGTATTATTCACAACAGATTAAGCCTTCCCTTAATAACTACGGGCCTATTCTTTCAGCCTTTTAATGTCATTGACAAGCCCCTGGACGGCTGCGGCAGAATTGTCAATGGCCGTTTTTTCTTCATTCGTCAATTCAATCTCGATCACTTCTTCTATACCTGTTTCACTTAACTTCACGGGCACGCCAATAAAGAGATTATTAATACCATACTCTCCCTCCAAATAAGCCGCGCAGGGGAGAATTTTTTTCTTGTCCTTCAGAATAGCCTCTGCCATTTCCACAGCGGCTGATGCCGGTGCATAGTAAGCGCTCCCTGTTTTTAGAAGACCAACGATTTCAGCCCCTCCATTTCTTGTCCTGTCTACAAGTGCCTCGATTCGCTCAGGAGATATTAACTCTGTAATAGGAACTCCTGCTACAGTTGAATAACGGGGCAGCGGAACCATGGTATCGCCGTGTCCGCCCAGAACTAGGGCGTGGATGTTTTCTACTGATACGTTAAGTTCCATGGCAATAAAGGCCCGAAAACGGGCTGAATCCAAAATGCCGGCCATGCCCATTACCCTGTTTTTCGGAAAGCCTGTTGTATCAAAACTCACGTGGCACATTGCATCAAGGGGATTGCTCACTATTATCAGGATTGAATCCGGTGCCACTACGGCAATTTCCCTGCAGACCGATTCCATGATCCCCATGTTGGTAGTTAGAAGATCATCACGGCTCATGCCGGGCTTCCTGGGTATGCCCGCTGTGATGATCACTATATCGGAGTCTTTTGCTTTATCATATTCACCCGTACAACCGATTACGCCGCTATCATGTGCCTCAATAGGCGCCGCCTCGCAGAGATCAAGCGCCTTTCCTGCAGGCACACCTTCCAGGACATCAACAAGAACCACATCGGCCAGTTCTTTTTCGGCAATCCGCATGGCGCAAGTAGCGCCGACATTTCCTGCTCCCACGACGGTTACTTTCTTTCTCATAACAGTACTCCCTTTCCATTTTGTGCCCGAACCAAAACTACTGATTCTTCTCGGTCACTATTTATGCTTTTTCTGCTGCTTTTTTCCCCTCAATTTTTTTCATGGATCCGGTTATTATTTTTCCGG
>CAZENC010000359.1:0-3398 GCA_964513115.1 uncultured Desulfobacteraceae bacterium
CTTTGAACGCGCCATCCTGAAAACGCAAAAGGACTCTGCCTTCCTCTGAAGTCTTGGCCTCCACGCTTGAAATGCCGGGTACGCGCTCGGCTATCTTCTTCAAAATCTCATCGAACACAGCCCTTCGGTTTTCGTAAAGGTATTGTGTGACCAAGGCAAGGTTCTCTCCTTCTCGAGACAAATGTTCAGCGTACCCCGCGTCGGGTAAGCTTCTTGCGGCGCTTATATGGAAATCGGAAACATGCCAGTTTTCTATCATCTGGCCAAGCGCCATAACCGCTGGATAGCGTTGAAATTGCGCTAGACCCTTGATAGCAAGAATATTCGGTTTCGCCAAAGTCTGTTTTTCCCGTGAAAGTTTGGATTCATCATCCACATCATCGAACTCGTTGGTAACGGCCTCGCCCGCGCCATTGTAAAAGGCTAAAAATTTCCACGGTTGCCCATGGCTTCCACGGCGATAGCGAAGTTCTTCTCGTTCAATAATGACCTGCCCGTTGTTCTCATTAATAGCGAGTGTATATGTTGCCAGCGGTGTTTTTCTCGTCGTTTTCGTAGTCATATGAAACCGGAATTTCAACTCGATTTCGATGGCACCATCCGCATCCCGAGTCCTGACTTCTTTGAAGCCGCCACGTTTGCTTACGGCAATCTGTACATTGTCTGTCAGGGAATCGCGAAGGAAGCCAAATACGTCAAACAAAGTCGATTTCCCAGTGCCATTCGCGCCGACAACCACGCACATTCGCGGAATATCACGTATGGTGACATCTTTGAAAGACTTGAAGTTATTAAGGCGTATGCTTTCAATCTTAATGCTCATAGCTCATTTACTCCTGTATTTTATTGACAATAATGATACAATTCACGAAAAAGGCGTTACATCACAGTGTGTTTTAATCTGATTATACTACTTTCCACCGAATAGCAAACAGCGTCTGCACGCTCCGCCGTTGCTTCAATTGCTTCTCTATATTCTCAATCAGTTCCTCGCGCTTGGCGTCGATGGCGTCCTGGGCATCTAACAACTCGCGGCGCTTTGTGTTGCGCGTCTTTTCAAGGGCCTTGATAACTTTCTGGGCCGCCAGTTTGTCCTGAAGCGACTGTGCCAATGCCGCCGTTATGCGAGATTCGCGTATTTGCTTGTCGATCTCCTTGATTTCTCGCTCCAGCCCCTGCTTGAGGTCCTCGGACCAGCGGTCCAGCTTGAGGACCTCTTCATCGAAGAATTCCCCGTTGCGTTTGTCGAACTCGGCAAGAAAGCCGTCCGGTGTATTGTCGAGATCGAGCGTCTTTTCGCTTTGGTAATCCAGGCTGTTGAGTAGACCGATTGACGTGGAGCGCAGGTCGGAACCGGAAAAGGCCCGGAGTGCTGTTTCGATTTGTGGCCTTGTGTCTGTGTCCATGGTTGTAACTGTGTTTTCAGTTCCATTCCTTATCCTGCCATTATGCCTGCATAGACTTCAGTAAATGTTTCCCCGCATCTGTCAGCCGGTACTTCTGCAAACGGCTTTTGGGTTTGTCGGGGATGGTGTATTCGAGAAAACCTGCTTTCCGCAGCTCAGGCAGTGCTTTGCGCAAATTGCCGCTTAGTTGCTTGTGCCCCAAGGCAGCAGCGATCTCCGACGATGACAGGGGTGTTTCAGCACATTCCAACAAAATGCGCCGGTTGACTTGTGCCTCTGACGCGGGCCGCAGTTCTGGTGCTTCCTCATATGTTTGAGAATCGGTGAGCTACGGGACGTTGTTGACTAGGTTGACAAACTCCCGATGCTCATTCACGTCAGCCCTGAGTCACCTTCACACGATCTTCAGAGAATTCCATCAAAATGAAAAAACCCCAGTCTCGATGTGAGAAACGGGGTTTTGGGCGATCACTCCATGGAATCCTCCAATAAAGGTCAAAGCAATTATCCGGAAAACTTAGAGAAAATTAACTAAAATTAGCTATTTAGTCAAGGATTTTTGCCAGAAAGCACCTCCAGTTACAGGGAGATAACAGGAAATCTGATGTGAACTGTATCATACACTTTTGACAGATACGGTCAAAACCGATTACGGGATTGCCTCCCAGGTCAACTGTCATGACCGCACTTCCCTTTCCAATAAAACTGATTTCTATTTGAAAAAACTCCTTACTGTCCTGACCAGATCCTCAATCTTGCATGGTTTTCTGAAATAAGCTACTGCCCCTTTCTTCCGGGCCAGTTCTGATTTCTCGGGGTCGTGGTTACCGGAAAAAATGATTACCGGTATGTTCGGATAATTTGCCTTAATGTAATCAAGAAGCTCGAAGCCGTCAATTCCCGGCATATTCAGGTTGGTAACAACGAGTGAGACTGCATGTTTTTTGAGCTTTTCTTTGGCGATGAACCCATCTGTTGCCGTTAGCACGGAAAAAGTGTCGCTGTAATCCCCAAAGGCCCACTTTAGGCCATCCAAAATCGTCAACTCATCGTCAACTAAAAGGATTTTTGGTCTCAAGGTATCCCCAAGACACTCTTCCAGGGCCTCTCTTAACGGCGCGGCATCACATGGGGCGCGGAAGACAAAGTCGGCACCGGCGAGTTTCGCCTGTCTTCCGTAGCTTGGATCATCGGGATACCCGTAGAGGCAGATGATGGGCTTTCTGTACCTGGCCTTCAAATGAATCAAGAGCCGGAGTGCCTTCCGAATACGATCTTCTCCGGGCGGATTCTCATCGGGAAAGATGACGTTGTTAAGAAACAGGACAAAGAGGTCAAAAGGGCGGCGTTTCGCGAGACCCAGCAGTTCGTTTGCATACGTAGTAACAGCAACCTTCAGGTCAAACCGGTCACGGGTGACCTCGCTGATGAGCCCGGAAAAGAGCTCCACCAGGAACTCCTCGCTGATGAAAACATGCATCCGGCGTTTCTTTCGTTTGTACATAAAAAATCCCCTCCCTATTCCACCTCTTTCTCCTCAGATTTTGATTGACCGTGAGGCTATCGAAGGTCTTCTGACCTGTCCGACGTCCTCGAAAGGGGGGATGCCCTTTCGTTTTAAAGTTTTGGGATTCATTTTTCGGTTATCAATGAATACTGTTTCGTGTTACCCCCTTCTGCTAAGCAAGCTCCGGATGTTCTTTTTCAAGCCAAGTTTCAACTTCGTCTTTTAACTGTTTCACAAATTCAATGAGTTCATCCGCATCATTTTCTGTAACGCCTCTGATACAATTAGGTTTCTTGTCTTCATCTTTTTCTTCATTCACTTAGAATTTGGCATTGTTAAGGTAAAAAAATTAACTCCCAACAGAACTGTTTGCTCCTGTTAGGACTGAGATAGGCACATTTTGAGGTGTTTATCCATGATATGATCTGAACTCCGGATTGTCTGAAGTGGACGGTTTAGGAGATTCATACAATTGAGCGTAATTA
>CAZENC010000360.1:0-3395 GCA_964513115.1 uncultured Desulfobacteraceae bacterium
GCTCCCCTTCGACAGGCTCAAGGTCGCTTGAGCCCTCAGAGCTCTCGAAGAAAAGCTAAGTTTCACATATGATAAGATCGTTTAAAAGCCCTGCTATGCAGGCGTCCCGGTGAATTCTCATCGGGACAATTGGGAAACCTTTCAGGGCCAAAATAAGCACGCTTATTTTTGTCCCTAAATGGCTTTCCCATGGGCCTTTTAAACGATCCTTTCATCAATGCGCATCTAATCAGTTATTTATCATTGCTATCTCTGTGTTCCCTGCGTGCTCTGTGAGAGATGAAAGATAAAAGACTTTGTTAGCCGAGCTCTTTTAACACCTCCTCAATCGCTTTTTTATCCACATACTTTGATGGCTTTGCCAGAGCTTTTTTGAGCATCTCTCTGGCCATAGCCCCCCTACCCTGTTTATAGAATAACATCCCCAGGTGATACTGAAACACAGGGCTGTCTACTTCCTTGTCCAGAAGCTTTTGAAGCGGACCATTGGCCTTTTCATACTCACCCATCCGAAAATAAACCCACCCTAAGGTATCATTGAAATTCAGGTCATCCGGGGAGTGATGAACAGCCTTGAGCGCTAATTCTAAGGCCTCTTTTAACTCCTTTTTACTCTCTCCCTTTTCTGCAAGCAAGAAAGCGAGGTTGTTCACAGCAGGAATAAAGTTTGGTTCCTTTTCAATCGCCATACGGTAATGTGAAATGGCCTTGTGCGTATCGTTATCGTTCTCGCTCAAAACGCCAATAAGAAAAGCAGGCCTCACATTCTCAGGGTTTTTCCGAAGGCGTTCTTCAAGTTGTTTGATGGCCTCCTTTGTTTTGCCCTGAACCGTATACGTCTGTGCAAGGTTCCTGTAAGGAATAAAAGAGTTGGGTGCCAGGTCTATGGCTTTATTAAATGCCTTCAACGCCTTTGTATATGCCTTCTTTTTCAGATAAATCTCTCCCAGGATATTATGCACAAATGCATCATTTGGCGATTTTGTAAGGTGTTTTTTGCACAGAGCAATGGCTCTATCAGCCTTACCCATTGTTATTAAGGTTTGGATCTGTGCGGCAAACACCCCTATACTTTTAGGGGCTAAAACACGAGCTCTCTCAAAGGCCTTTAAGGCCTGATCGTATTTTTTTTGCCGTGCCTTGAGAAGTCCTAATTTAAAATAGCCTAACGGGTTTTTGGGATGATGAGTGATGATTTTTTTGTAATAGCTCTCCGCTTCAATGACCTGCCCCTGTTTTACAACGAGATCACCCAGGTCAGCCAGCGTAGTAATATTTTTGGGGTGTTTTTGAAGGATTCCCAGGAGTTCTGATTCAGCCTGTATATAGGAGCCCTCTTGCACATAGATTTTTGCCAGGCTCCTTTGAGCCTCTATAAAGTCAGGTTTGAGGCTGAGGCATTTCTTTAATGTATCCTTTGCAAGCTTTGTATCATTGGTAAGTAAATGTGCCTGTGCAAGTTTATAATAGCCAAGCGCGAAGTCAGGATTTGCATTGATAACCGTGCGAAACTCACTTACTGCGCGTGGGCCATCCCTTCTTACAATAGCAAGCTCGCCCATCAGGGAATGTGCCTGAAGGTCACCGGGGTTATTGTCAAGAACTGAATTAAGAAGCTCCTCTCCTCGTGTATAATTTTTTAGACTAAAGTGAATCTTTGCCATCTGGTTTTTTGCGCGCAGAGCATCAGGTGCTTTAATGTCCTTATCCACTATTCTTTGGTATGTTTCAAGTGCCAGCTCTGGCTTTCTCCATTGAATATAAAAATCACCAAGCGAGAATAACGCCGTAGTTCCCTCAGTCTCATTCGTCACAGCCTCTTTCAACATAGACTCGGCTTCCCCTGCCCTCTTTTGGCTTATGAGAAAGCGTGCCATAAGAATACGATAGTTCGGATTCAAAGGTTCAGCCTTGATAATATCCTTAAGGGTATTCTCTGTTTTGTTATATTCACCAATTTTTGAGTAGAATTGGGCAAGGATGATACGGTAGCCAACATTTTTTGGCTTAAGAGCAATAAGCTCTTGATATACTGCCTCTGCTTCGTCCTTTCTCTTCTCTTTGGTATAAAACTCTGCCATGGCAAACCGTAATGGGAGGTTATCAGGGACTGCGTTGATACCTTCCTTTAATATCTCCTCAGCTTGTTTCTTGTTTCCCTGTGCCATTGTAAGGCCACCATACAGCAGATATGCCGGCCCATTCGCCGGGTCGCCATTGAGCACCTCTTTTACAATTTCTTCACACGAATCGTATTTTTTTTGCGCATAGAGTACCGATGCCTTGAGCATCAAACCATCGGTATTTCCCGGCGCTTTTTCCAAAACGAATGCGGCCCTCTCCATTGCCTTGCTGAAAGCCTTTTGCATCATATACAATTTCCCAAGCTCTATATTTGCCTTTACATGATCGGGATCCAAATCCACTGCCTTAGAGAAACTGCCAAAGGCCTTTCTCAGGTTCTTTGTTTTCAGTTCAACCATTCCGAGCATAAAATGGCCATCGGCAAACGTAGGATCGATCTGGATGGCGTTTTTAAACTCCAGACGTGCCTTTACATAGTCGCCCTGTGCATACAGGGCCTTGCCCTTGGTAAAAAACACCATCTTCTTCTCTTCCGGCCCGCCGCAGGATAAGACCAACGCTGCAATAAAAACGAACGAGACTTTGAAAAATCGCTGCACCTTCATAAGTATCCAACCTCCTTTTTTAGACACGGGCTCTGCTTTGCAGAGCACACGGATTACACTGTTTTTTTTGTGAGCTGGAAAAACTCGTGCACACGATTTTTCCCAGCACAACAATCCGCCTTCAGCGGATAATAAAGAAACCATAACCGTGCCGATCTGCCTGCCCCGCCTGTCCCGTAGGTCCGGCAGATCGTACTGGGATGAAATGCCCTTGCTTTTATTTCACTGGGGTGTGGGCCGCACTAGCGGACCCAGTGTCAAAGAATGTACTAAAGCTTTCAGTGCTTATCAAGAATTTTTCTCTTAACCCGGACTTGTTCTCCAAAATTAATAAGAAGGCCTACCTCTATCCCAGTGGCCTTTAGATAATTAACCAACTGGGCTTCATGGGCAGGATTAATTTCCTTTGTGGATTTAAGTTCACAAATGATCTTTTTTTCCACAACTATATCAGCTATATAATCCCCGACAACATGTCCATTATAAAGGACTTGAATCTTTTTCTCCTTCTCTGCATGCAAATCTGCGTTTGCTAACTCTATCATGAGGGCATTTTGATACACATTTTCCAGAAAGCCAAAACCAAGGTTCTTGTGCACCGTGTAAGCACATTTGATAATCTTTGAGGTAATTTCCTGATGTTTCATTCAGCTTTGACGTGGATTACATTGTTAGACACGGGCTCTGCTCCGCATAGCACACGGA
>CAZENC010000361.1:0-3376 GCA_964513115.1 uncultured Desulfobacteraceae bacterium
CCCGACGGGGAAAAGCTCAGCGAGGAATTGGTCGTGAAAAGCTTCATATTCAGCCGGATCTTCACCTTTTATCACCGAATCAGTAAATAGGCCGTGCTTGACTGCATTCTGTGAGACCGCTGCCTTGCCCTGGTCTGTCTGCGGCCCAGTCGATTTTTGAGCGTTTTGCTGATTTGCTTTGGTTTGTGCTTTCGTAGCCATAGTATTTTCCCTTTCAAATGATAATTGAATAATGATTATTGTTAGTTTTCAGTCGAGATCCTTCGACTCCGCTCAGGACAAGTTTAAGATTTTCGATTGCCGATACCCGCTTTCGCGGGCACAAGTTTGCGATTGATATTTAATTATTAACCATTTACATATCGTTTAATATATATCATACTTACCAATGAATTGGCCGTCAAGTGAAATAACGAAAAAACTTAAAATTTTTATTTAGACACTGATTAACGCGGGTTTTTGGGCGTGTAGGGTGTGATGAATCACACCACTTTTCTATTCAATAAATAAGTTGTAAAAAAAGATGTGACCCGAATGGCACTAAAAAAAGATCGTTAAAATATAAAATAAGAAATCCGAGATTGTTGTGATTCGAGGAAGATTTTGATATAATTATGGAATCGAAAGGCTTGGTTGCGTAGCCAGGCGTTTAACATGGGAAATGTCAGTAAAAGTATAGGAGGAGTGAATTATGTTTATCAAATTAAAATCATTGCTTTTATCACTAATTGTCTTTGCAGGTACACCGCTTATTTCAGAAGCGGCTAACTTGGCGGATTACACTCCTCTTGGCTTAGGAAGTTACTGGACTTATCAGAATGCTGCTAATGCAAGTGACACTTATACTGTAAGTGTTTTCGAACAGTTCATATTTAATGGATTTAATGGACAACCAGCGGTCAAATTTGGAATTGATTCTAATGATTACGATATTTGCTATAATAATGGATCTTCCGTAAGTATCTACGCGGTGTCAGAGGAAGGTGTTATTTTTGGTACATCTATTGGTAATTTCACAGATGGCACTTTCTTTAATCTTATTGACCCCACTAATTTTGCACTATTGCGGATGTATGATAACCTTGACCCTACACTTAAAAGCGTGTATGGCATTGATCCATCATTAACCAACCTTGTTCTCTGGGCATCCTATGACAGTAGATATCCGAAAAATTCACAAAATAGCATTGTAGAATCAAATCTTGACATCACCCTCCCTGATTACGCCGTCACGGGGCTTGAATGGTATGCTCAGGGTATGGGAGAAATTGTTGATTTAGATATTGATGCAGCATCCGGCACTATCGGAACACAATACGAACTGATTGCTTGCAATATAGTGGACGAACCTGTCTATACTCAGGTAGGCACAGCCTTCCCGATAGCCAATACCTCGGGGCGTGAGATGAGCGCAAGCGCTGCCTTTGACGGCACGAATTTCCTGGTCGGCATACAGGGTGATGCTGCCGCCGATCAAAGCATCACGGCACAGTTCGTCTCAAAAACAGGCGCCCTCGTGGGATCCCGCATATCAATAGGCGATACAGGTGGCACTCCGTGGGTTGCCTTTGACGGGACGAATTACCTGCTTGCATGGGGAGAGGACGCGACTTATTCGACAAAAATATTCGGGCAGTTAGTAAGCACATCAGGAGCTCTTGTAGGCTATCGGTTCACCATTGCCACAGGCAATAACATCAAGAGCTCGACTCCAATCATCTTTGACGGCACAAACTATTTTGTTGCATGGGACAATCCGAGTATACCAGGTCAAGAAGATACCAGTGACGTATTCGGACAGTTTATAACAACAAGCGGCGCAAAGCTTGGTTCAGTTGTATCCATCAGCACAGCCGCGTATGGGCAGCGGGAATTAAGTATCGCCTTTGACGGCGCTAATATCCTTGCCGTATGGGTTGATGGCCGCAGCCAGAGTGCCTGTAATGGCACCATCTGTTACGAGTCGGATGTGTACGGCCAGTTCATTACAAAGTCCGGCGCTTCAGCGGCCGGGACCCTTTCAGGGAGCAATTTCCTTATAAACGCCGGCACGCTCCCGCGCGACAACCCTACAAACATTGCCTTTGACGGAACGAATTACCTTGTAACATTTATTGAACAGACTGCGTTCGATGGGCCTATTTGGGAGGCGTACGGTATCCTTGTTACTAAGACCGGCGCCACAATAGGCTCTAAGTTTGTTATAGGCAACACAGCAACAAACCAGAAGTTTTTTCCCATACCTGCATATCTGGGGAACAATTACCTTGTTACCTGGACAGACGGGTTCGGGACCACATCGGCGAGTATTAAAGGCATATATGTAACAGCATCAGGCACAGTTGAAGGCTCAGAGTTTACACTCTTCTCACCGTCACCAACAGGCGCAGTGCCATGTATAGGCTGTGTGTTTACAGGAGGCGGGGTAAACCTTGCCATCACGAACTGGGGCTGTGGCATCCATAACATGACCGACCCCTATAATATGGATATCTATACCAGCGAGGATGTGATGGGTGCAATTATAACTACCCCCTGAGAACCTTCTCCCACAAAGAGAGAGGGTTTTATTAAGTAAGGCCCCGAAAGGGTCCTCCCTGCAGGCATCGGGGGGAATTAAAGGTGTACGGTGCATTTTTCGCTGAGTTGTGCTTGCTAATGGCCGTGGTAGGGTGGCCTTGGTCCGCCAACCGGTCATGGTTGTGTACAGCCCCACCCTGCAAATCCATTTTTCAAGAAAAAGCACCTGTTGTTATACAATAATTGTTATGTTAGAGGCTGATTTTCTTCTGGAGTTCGGCAATAGCGGCCTGAACCTGCTTTAACTGGCTTTGAAGCTCACTAACCTTTTTCGTCTCAGTGTCCAACTGGGTTGCAAGCGTATCGATCCTTTGTTTGGCATTCCTTGCCTCGGCAACGGCCGCATCGCGAGATAAAGTGAGTTCATCAGCTTGATTCTGCAGCGAATCGCGCGATGCACTAAGCTCCTTGACCTGCTTTTGTAACTGATCGCGTGAGCCGGTTAGTTCGTTGACCTGCTTTTCCAGCCGGTCGCGAGAGCCGGCAAGTTCATTGACCTGTTTCTGCAGCTTATCGCGGGTTTCCGTGACAGTATCAACCTGAGTCTGGAGTTCATCTCTTTGGCTTTTGGTTGTTTCTAATTCCGTTTTAAGGCTCGCTATCTCGGTTCTGCAGCAACCCGTCAGGGCTAATGGAAAAACCAATACTATCGTAAATGTGAGAATAAGAATCTGTTTCATCGTTTCGTTCCTTTTCTGTCGAAATTATAGAAAATTTACTACCATGGATTTCCGTATCCCTACATCGAAACGCTCCTTCACGCTTGAAGTTTCACAATAACACAATTGTATCTTAA
>CAZENC010000362.1:0-3369 GCA_964513115.1 uncultured Desulfobacteraceae bacterium
GGCGATGACTCTTGCCGGGTTTTCAAGATCGAGCAGCATGGCGCCGATGCAATACCGCCGCATGGGCCCGACACCGTGGGTGAGCACGATCCAGCCTTTATCGGTTTCCAAGGGGGATCCGCAGTTGCCGATCTGGATGAATTCCCAAGGATATTCAGGCTCCTGGATGATTTGGGACTCCTGCCAGAAATGGATATTGTCTGAGAACATGATATGATTATTTTCACCGTCCTGGCGCGATAGCATGACGTAGCTGCCGTCAATTTTACGCGGAAAAAGCGCCATGCCCTTGTTTTTTACTGCTTTGCCGTTGAGCGTAATAACTTTAAATTTGATAAAATCCTTTGTTTCAATCAGCTGCGGGAGGATTGTGAAACCGTTATAAGCCGTATAGGTCGCATAATAGGTAACCTCACCGTTGTCATCAAAAAATTGCACGAACCGGGCGTCTTCAATGCCGCTGCTTTCGTTTTCCGAAACGGGAAAGATGACCCGTTCGGATATTCGGTGATCGGGTCGGAAATTCATTTCATAATTAGAATTGGCAAGCCAATACATGATTTTGAAGGTTTGATTCTGGCGCTCCTTAGAGAAAACGGCTTTTGCACGAAGCGCTCCAATCCTTTCTCTTAATTCATTATAGGTGAAATCTTCCGGCAACTGGTCAAGAATATGCGCTGTTACCTCATTGCAGGCCTCCATTTCATTGAGCTTCAGCTGGAAGAGATTCCGGTCGTAAACCGGATTTAAACGGACGTCAGGCCTTTCGACATAAGCGCTGGTAGGGTCGAAGATAAACGTATTATCCCGGTCAAGGACGCCGCTTCGAAATACAATAGAGGACACATGGCCTTCGCCGATTGCCCTCAGGCTCATGATAAAGCGCAAGCTGCCTTTGTCCAGATGGCTCTGATCAGGATGGAGGACGATTGAAGGGTTAAAAAGGGCAGCCGATTCAATGGAGTACTCCATCGTAAAATAGGCCCCGATGAGAGCCCTTTTAGTCTCGCTTAGCACGGCATCCCGAGGAACATGATCTCTTACCTCATTCAGGCTACGCTCAAAAACGCGTCTGATGTCTTTGTGCCGCTCGGAAAAATCAAGCATTATTTGTGCAAGAAGATCTTCGGCCGTCGTGTCAGGCAAGTCCGCTATGCGTTGAATGATTTTGGGTATGCGATTCGCGCCGATGGGAATATGAGGGCGGGTGATCACCCGTGAAGTATCCCCTACGATCTTCTTCGCTTTTCTTTTAATTTTCAGCTTTTGACGTTTGTCAGAGTGCATATCCTTGTGTCCTTAGTGTCGATTGAGATTTAATACACCGCATCGCAGGTCTGTTCATCATGATAGATCTCCAATTCCACCGTATCCTCGAAGTTGATTTTCCGGTCTGCGACCATCCGGCAATGATCATCTACAACGGAGGCCGGGAAGCCGACAGACAAAGCTGTACCAGGTCATCAATTACCGCCGTGCCGGCGCACATGACGGTATCCGCGCCGCCCCAGTAAATTTTTACCGTACCGTCGTCTTCAGGAACAGCGCCGCATGTAAAAACAACATTGGGCACATAGCCAATTACCTCCCAAGGATCCTCAGGCTGCAATATCCACTGATCGGAAACGCCGATGATGTTGGCCGGATCATCAAGGTCATGCAGGGCCGCGCCGAGTCGATACACCGTTCCGGACATCGTCTTAAAGACGCCATGGTAAATATGAAGCCAGCCTTTGTCGGTTTTGAAGGGCGGTGCGCCGGGCCCGATCTTCATTTCATCCCAGTGATAGGGAACCGGCTTCATAATCACCCTGGAATCGCCCCAGTGCACCAGGTCGGGAGAATAGGAAATCCAGATCGACCAGGGTGAAATTTCGGAATGCGGCCGGTCCAAACGCACATACCGATCGCCGAATTTTTTGGGGAAAATGACCACGTTGCGGAGGTCGGCCTGGGTGATCAGCGCAATACGTTCCACTTTTTCAAAATCCCTCGTCCGCGCCAGGCCAATCCGCACGCCGTGACGGGAATAAGCGCTGTATGTTAGAAGATGTTCACCCTCTACGGGGTTTATGCGGAGATCCTCCACTCCGAACTCTTCATATTCTCCGAAAATGCTGTCCTTCGCCGGTGTGAGAAAGGGTTTGGGATGAACCGTAAATGAAAAACCATCCTCGCTGTCGGCCCTGCCGATGATGGAGCGCCCGTTTAGCAGATGCGACCTGAAAAGCATAATGTAACGATCGTCGTGTTTGACAATGCCCGCATTGTAAACAGTAGCGACGGGATACGGCACATCCTTGCTTGTCAGTATGGGGTTTTTCTCGTAACGCTTAATGATCGGTTCTTTAGACCCTGTTATAATCATCCTCCGACCTCTCTATGTCATCCTCTCCAAAGTAGTCTCCTGTCTGGACTTCGATAAACACCATATTTTGCGAGCCTGGATTCCGAACGCGGTGCCAGGTTCCCACGGGCAGATCAATGGCCTGACCGGATACCCGTTCGATCTCTTCACCATTCTTGCTCACCACCGCCTTGCCGCTGATCACGTACCAATGTTCGGAGCGCCGGAAATGACGCTGGTAACTTAAACGCTGGCCGGGGTAAACGTTGATGCACTTGACTTTGTGGTTCGGGGTGTCCGAAAGGATTTCATAAAACCCCCATGGCCGTTGGTCCTCACGTTTTGTCTTCTCAAGCAGCTGTTCGTAGACGGCAATATATTCTTCTACCATGCGGTCAATGGTAAAATTGTCTTCCACTGTTTTTCGGCAGTATGCCCGGTCAATCTCTTTAACACGTTCAACCGCTTTGATTGCCTCGTCAGTGTTGGAAACCAGGAACCCGTTCTTTCCGTCCTGGATAAGCTCGGACATGCTGCCGCGGTTGATCGCAATAACCGGGGTGCCGCAGGCCATCGATTCAATAACGGAAAGACCGAACGGTTCGTTGAAATTTATGGGGTGCAGCAGTGCAGCAGCCTTGCCCAGAAGCTCATTTCGTTTTTCAGGACCGGCGCTTCCTGCATAGATGACCTGCCCATCATCAATAAACGGCTTTACATGTTTTTTGAAATAGTCCTCATCCTGAATTATGCCCGCCATTACAAGCTTTCGCCTGCAGGTACGTGCAATCTCGATGGCCTCCTTTGCGCCCTTGTCATGGTGAAAGCGGCCAAAAAACAACAGATAGTCCTCCGGTTCGGGCCGAAAATCAAACTGACTTATGTCGATGCCATGATGGATCGTTTTGATATAGTCAAGATCCGGCGATCGATCGGCATCGCTGATGGAAACATAGAATACTTTGTGGTTGTATTTCTTGTAAACCGGCAGAATCCCGGGCGATGAAAAGCCGTGAATGGTG
>CAZENC010000363.1:0-3362 GCA_964513115.1 uncultured Desulfobacteraceae bacterium
CCCCGACAAAACCGCCGATGATAATCGAGATGGCGAGCCAGAGATCCGGCCAGTACCCATTCATCATATACCCGATGAAGGACCCGATACTGCTGAAGGAAGTACCGATAAGGGAAATTGGCACTGCCACGTACATGGGAAGAGCACCCAAGGTGGTCATGGCAGGCACTAACAGGAAGCCGCCGCCAATGCCAAATGACCGGGAGACAACGCCGATTGCCAGGCCGAGAATACCAAAAAGCAATGGGTTGATGGTGAACTCTTCACCCCAGAACTTGAAGCGATAATCGGTTATACCTGCTTTTACCGGTTCAATCTTGCCCATTTCGGCGGAACGGCCTTCCGCTTTTGCCTTGGCGACCTCTTCATTAAACTTTTTCACCATGGCCTTGATGTTTTTCCTTTTTTCCATGACCTTTGGCGACAGTTCAAAGAGTGTCCTGATACCCATTACTACGACCAGAATGGCCAACCATTCCTTGAAACTCTTCATCGGTAAATACTGGACCACATATTTTCCAAGCCATATTGACCCAATGAAAATCCCGACCCCGAATGAGATACCTACCGGCCAGGCAACTCGCCTTTCAACGACCGCATACCGGTAGAATGACCCAATCGGTGCGAACAGGGTCAGTGCTATGTTCGATGAACGAAGCACATTAGCCGCATTGATCCCTATAGGTCCCGCAGTCTGTACTACCATGACCTGGAATGCAGCCATGAGCATTCCGCCTGCAGCTCCGATCATTGAAAAATATGCGCCAACGATGATTGCGCCAATAATAATCCAGATGGGGTTCATGTAACGGCCACCCCTGTTCAGCCAGAACCCTTTGCCTTTTACACTATAGGATCCGATCTTGGCACCGTTTACCGTAACATCAAACTTTGTATCAGGTGGCGTATGACGGTAAGGTTTAAAGGAGGCCTTGAATTTTCCCGTGGCCTTGTCTAAATCGATAGATGTGCCTTTATCCCAGTAGTTTTTGGCCTTATCGTAATCTCCCAGCACACTGCGTGAAAATATTACGATTTTGCCTTTTTTTGATCCCTCTTTGGTAACGGTATTGATCCCGTATGACTTTTCGTGCGCGTACTTAAAGAAATTCCACTGTTCCTTTGTGCTTATAGGGCCCAACATGCTCTTGGCCTGATAATCCAGGTCATCGAATTTTTTCAACTTGAACATGGTGGTTTTGTAAATCCCCTTTATAAAAGAGGGTCCGCCGAATCTCTTGTCAACGATTTTGCCGAATTTACTCGGATCGGACGTCAAGACGTAGTAAAGGGGCGGAATGGCAGTATCCTTATCAAAACCTGCTTTCTCGCCGTCTTTTTTGAACGTTTTGACCTCGTGAGGACCGGTTGTGTCCTTCGGGGCAAACATCTCTTGCATGGCAATGGCAACATAGAGTTCTTGCCCAGGCATGATGTTGCCCTCTATTGTTACTGTATCCCCGGCCGAATACTCGGTTGCCGACAACGTGGCGGCAGCAAGGGTAGCGCTAGGGACTGCCATAAAAATGGCAATTGCGAAAATTAGTAATACAGGCAATATTTTTTTCATCTTTTCCTCCTTAATGTTGTGGTTATTAAACTCCATTAACCTTTAAAAAATGGACCCCCCTTTCTTATTAAAGATTAAATACTACTTTTTCAGCTTAAAATATTTGATTGCCAGTAATGCGCCTAATTCGCTGCAAATGATCCCGATTATTAAGTAAAATATGAGATCCCACCTGCCAACAAGGTATTCACCTTCTGAATAGAAAAACAAAAAATTCAGTGCAGTGTATGTAAGGATAACATTTAGGGTGCCTGCCCCTATTGAAGATATCTGTTTGTACTTAAAATGATGCCTGGTTTTATTTAGCAGAGCGTACCCGGTTACTGCCGTATTAAATGCAATTATCCAGGGTATGAATTTTACTGTCTCATGGGAATTAAGAAAGGTTGTCAAGAACCAGACAATAAAGATTGTACCGAGTACGCCTGAGAGTATGGAATAGGCGACCTTACCCAGCAGGTGAGATTTGCTTCTTATTGAGTCCACTGCTCCTGCCACTAAACCTCTTGCGAAATCATTAGTCAGGTTGTGAAGTTTTTCCATAATAGGCAAAAAAGATTAGACCCGAAGGCCATTTATCCTAGAGATTATCCAAAAAACCCCGATACCAGGGGCAGCGAGGCCTCGTTTAATTTTATTGCTGCAATATACTTAAAAAATTATTAATGTCAACACAAATATTTCTTTAGAACGGGCATTTGGGCGTGCTTAGGATAGTGTTAAATACCTTTAATCATAGAAAAATTTTTTTGAGTGGTTTTTGTCAGGTCTCTTTTGGACCGTTTTGAATAGCCTTTGTGGTATCATTTAAAGATCGACTTTAAGGCCCTGGCTGCAATTTTTGGTAAATTTCTAAATGCAAGGAAATTATAGTTGTTTTTGGGCTAAGCACCTGAAAATACAGGAGGTGTGGTGTGGAAACGTCATTTGCGCCAGAATTCGGGAACCAAAAAGACAATTACAGTGTAAATTTCTAATCGCCCTAAAAGCATACAGAATATCAAAACCCATTTTCCAAATACAGGGACCAAAAGATAATTCTTGACCGGTCCCACCATGCCAAAACCGGGACCTATATTTCCGATGGACGCGGCAACGGACCCTAAGGCAGTTATCATATCAAGCCCTAGAGATGCCATGATCAGGGTGGCAATGATGAAAAGACCGATGTACAGTATAAAAAATCCCCATATGCTGCTGAGGATATCGGCTGGGACGGGTTTGCCTCCAAGTTTGACCGTGGTGACGGCATGGGGGTGTATAATACGGAATATTTCCTGATAACCGTGCCTGATTAGCAGCATGATGCGCATTGTCTTCATGCCGCCTCCCGTTGATCCGGCCATGCCTCCCAAGAACATGCAACCCAGAAGAATCTGCTGGGATAAGGCGGGCCATTTTTCATAGTCAGACGTTACGAAGCCGGTGGTGGTAAGGATTGAGGTTACCTGGAATGATGCAGCCCGGAAGGCCCTTGCAAGAGAACCATATATAGAGTAGATATTGAACGTGACAATCAGAGTTAGCACGGCCAATAGAAGGAGGAAAAAGCGGCATTCCGGATCCATTCCAAATATCTTTATGTCTCCCTTAATTAATTTATAGTGCAGTGAAAAGTTTATGCCCGCAAAGACCATAAATAGTACAAAAACGCTATCAAAGTAGGTGCTGTTGAAATGGGCGATACTGGCATTCTTGGTTGAAAACCCGCCTGTCGGCATAGTACAGAAAGCATGACAGACCGAGTCGAAGAGAGGCATCCCACCCGCTAAGAGTAACAGGACTTCAACAA
>CAZENC010000364.1:0-3358 GCA_964513115.1 uncultured Desulfobacteraceae bacterium
AGTTGTACTGTGTGTTCCAACATCTGAATCGCACTTTAGCGCGTTGGGCTACGAGGAAATACAAAAGGCTTAGAGGTCACAAAAGGATAGCTATGTACTGGCTGGGCAATATTGCCAGTCGGGAACCATCGCTATTCTTCCATTGGAAATGGGGCATTAAGCCTGCGGCTGGACAATAGGAGCCGGATGAGCTGAAAGGTTCACGTCCGGTTCTGTGAGCAGCTCGGGGGGAAGTTCCCCGGGCTGACTCGACTGGTAATCCTTTGCAAAAGCAAACGGAGTGCCGAGAGGACGCTGGCGAACATCGTTCCGTACATCGAGAAGAAACTGTTTTTGAGAGTAAACAGGGAAAAGACGGTGACAGCCTACATCTCAAGGATTAAATTCTTGGGATACTCCTTTTATGTACATAAGGGAAAAGGACGACTGCGGGTACACCCGAAAAGCATTGCAAAGATGAAGGAGCGGATTAGAGCGCTCACGTCAAGAAGCAATGGATGGGGATATGCAAGCCGGAAAGAGGCGCTCAGACAGTATATTACTGGCTGGGTGAACTACTTCAAGCTGGCAGACATGAAGATGCTACTGTTAAAAGTAGATGAATGGTATCGCAGGCGTCTGCGGATGGTGATCTGGAAACAGTGGAAATGGATACGCACTCGTTGGCGCAATCTTATTAGGCTTGGTATTAACAAATACAAAGCTTGGGAGTGGGCGAATACAAGAAAGGGCTACTGGCACATTGCCAACAGTTTTATCTTGTGTCGGACTGTCACCAATGATTGTCTGAAGCAAGCTGGTTATATCTTTTTCTCGGATTATTACAGGTCTGTCAGAGTTTTTATTTAAGGAACCGCCGTGTACCGAACGGTATGCACGGAATTCTAAGATAGAACCAAATTTTTCTCAGCCTATTTTTTATCCAGCCTGCCTAAGTTTGATATATGGAGTACCTCTTTTGACTGTAGCAAAAACCCTTGTAATTAGCTTGAATTTGACAGCATTCATTACAGTTCCATGCTCTTTTCCTTCATCCGTTTTCCTTTTGTAATATAGCTTCAGTTCTGGATCATTTAATATTGCTGATCTCGCCCCATTGGTCAAATTTACCTTAATCCTTTTATTGGAAAGTTTGGAGACCCTTGTCTTGCCTTTTATACTTGTACCTGAGGTGTGCTCGAATGGTGCTATACCGGAGAAACAGGCGTATTTTCGGGCATCAGTTATGGAATTGAAGTTATTGGTGAATAGGATGAACATAACAGCATTAACCAGACCGATACCGGTTACACTCTTTGCAAGGAGGAAATTGCGTTCAATTTCGATATTCTCTTTGATAACTGCCTTTATTTCTTTTTCAATCTGGGAGATATCTTCAGTTAGAATATTGATTCTATTTTTTGCTCTCTCTATACAAGATCTGTTCTCATTATAGTTTAACTCTTTCACGATTGTTTTGTCAATAGTCCTGGTTCTAACTAATCGCTCTCGTTCATTGATTAAACTTCTTAATGTAAGCATGACCTTGGAAGCAGTCCTGCTTGGTACCAGTTCATCTCGGTGTAGATAACAAAATCGAGCAATTTGGAATGCATCGATTTTGTCACTTTTCCCACGTGTCAAGCCCAATGACCGTTTGATATGGAGAGGTGATTCAATGCAATAATTGGCTTTTGCATTAATGAAATTAGCGAATGCCATACCATAAACACCTGTACTCTCCATGCAAAATAGGGTGAATTTTGGTTCAACATTTTGTTCTTTCAGCCATTTATTGAGATCGTTAAATCCATCATTGTTATTTTGAATTTGGCAATAGGGAGATTTTTTTTGGAGTTCCTTTTTGTAAAGGACTACATCCAATGTTTTCTTTGCAATGTCAATACCAACAAACCATTTGTAATTCATATTTTTACAGTATTAATAAGTTTAACAAGGTTAGCCGAATTGTTGAATGAACTAATACCTTTATTAAGTCTGGAAACTTGAAATTCTAATTGGTTCCATTCAACAAAAAGAGTAAAGGACTTATACCGCGCATTAGCCCAAGGCTAAGTGGTGTGACTAGTTCACCTTTACTCTTTCGGTTAACTTAATTACTTCTAAGATATAATACTGTAAATCTAAAGGTGGTGTGAGAGGACAGATAGGGAACTAATCCCTATCTTCCTACTCGATTTTTGTTTGAAGTCTTGGTAAAATATTTCACGAGATCTTTCTAAAACCTAAGAGATGATCCCATTCTCTGTCATACGCTCTTCCGGGCACCATCCTCCGCACCTGATCCCTCGATCCAGGCATAATTCGATCATGGCCCTGTCAAAACCGGTTTATCCTCGGGAGACAAATGTTACTCGATCCAGATAAGTTTTGTTGTCCATCGTTCATCCAAAAATTCCATTAATGTCTGATGAGTAATCCCAAGCATAAAACCACCTCCCGCTCCGAGTAGTTTTAAATAATAATCATTGGAGATCTGACCCTCTATCCATAGATCGAGCATGTTTTCGGGGATCATTTTCCGGAAATGTGTATACTGATAATCTGATAATACCCGGAACAATAATCCAGGATCTGTATCGCTGCCACCCAATAAGGCCTCAATCAGTTTCTGATTAATGGCATTGTATTCATTCCTGACGGAGGATGCAAAATCGGGATCTTCCATCTGTTTCAGGAATTGTTTAACCAGGGGCCCGCGTTCAAACCTTTCTCCAGAATCCAGAAGGAAAAAGCGATAACCCCATGGCAGCTGACCTGGATTGAAATCTACCTGTTGGATCATTCCATCATCTTTGAAATAAAGCGGCGTGCCGGTAAAACAGGAAAGGGCATCAACCCCTGAGCCTTTCTTAGCCTGTCGGTTCAGGTCCTTCGGTTTCCCGAAAAAACAGGATTCAATGGCAGCCAGATCCTCCTTTTGTTGATTCAGGTGAACATTTCTGGATTCCGGAAAAAACAGGTCATAAATGGCTGCACTTATTGCGCTGGAACTACCCGGTTCATAGCCAGTTGGCATGTGCACTTCAAACCAAATGCTTCCCAGGTTATAAAAAAAATCATCCAGATCAGGCACGGCATGGAATGTATCCGCAGGAAGATCAGCGACAAATTTATACAATGACTTCAAGTCTGATTGAGATTGTAAGGCTTCTTTTTCTTTTCCAGAAGGGATGTCACAGGCTTTCCTTACCCTCAGATGAAATTTCTGAAAAGGGATGGTTAACGCGCTGCCGCCAGCCATCACACAGTATTCATCCACCAGCGTGACCTTTGAAGGGTATGTATTTGCTATACCCATTCCGTTTCTTTGTTGCCATGCAAGAAGGGTACAATGGTCACTCTATCCAGATTGCCT
>CAZENC010000365.1:0-3357 GCA_964513115.1 uncultured Desulfobacteraceae bacterium
CCCCTCGGAATCTTTAAGCTTTATAGGTGATACTTTCATAGTTTCAACAGCGAACCCCTAAACCCCGCAGTTAGTACAATTTGTATTGTATTAATAGGCGTTTAGTGATGAAGCATGATCAAATGGTCAAAAACGAGGTGCCATCATGCTTTATCGTTACATTAACCAGTTTGTTGAATATTGCCAGCTGGCAGATTTCTCAGTACGTTCCATTCAGGCTTTAGACATCCGGTTGAATGAATTTAAAGCGTTCCTGAAATCTCAAAGAATCCGGTCGGTTAAAAAGATTAATTACCTGCATCTGGTCGATTTCGTTGCTGACTACAAAGACCCTTCAATACACGTAAGAAAGTCCCGTGTCTGGACCCTCAGACAATTTTACCACTTTTTGGTGCTCCATCGGTATGTGCTGCAAAACATTGCCCTTAAACTTCCATATCCGAAAATCGAAAAGACGATACCGCAGTTTCTCACTTCCGACGAATACAATTGTCTGATTCTCCACTTCAGTCGACAGACTCAGGATCTTGAGGGTTTGAGAAACCTCATTATCATCATGCTTTTGGGCATACTGGGGCTGCGAACATCGACCCTGATCGCTATAAATATTGAAGATATAGATTTAACCTGTGGGCTGGTATGGATCAGGGAAAAGGGTCGGCGCCAGCGCAACCTGATTCTTCCTAAAAGCCTTTGTAAAATCATAAACAATTATTTGCAACTAATAAGATGTAAAAGCGGCCCTCTTCTTATATCCAAACGTAAGCGTCGCATCTCCCCGCGAACCTTGCAAGATATCTTCCGCACCGCAGCCGATCAAAACGGCA
Source organism: uncultured Desulfobacteraceae bacterium (assembly GCA_964513115.1). Classification (GTDB taxonomy): domain Bacteria; phylum Desulfobacterota; class DSM-4660; order Desulfatiglandales; family Desulfatiglandaceae; genus JAFDHL01. The sequence continues at coordinate 828 of CAZENC010000365.1, forward strand.
TCGATAAAAAGCTCCACGCCCGGCTCTTTCGGCATACGGCAGCAACCCATCTTAACAAGGTGGCCGGTGTCGAAATAACGCAGCATGTGCTTGGCCACAGCCGGAGGGCGAATACGTTAAAATACGCACATCTGAATCCCGACAAGTATGCCGTTTATATGAAACAACACCCTTTTATGAAAAAGGAGGCACTATGATTGCCCTTATAGACCAGTACCAAAAAGAGCTTTTAAAGGTTAACGGCTTTGCCGATTCAACCGTTGAGACCTATACAATCAACATCAAAGCCTTTTGCAGTTTTGCCAGAAATCAGCTTGAAATGAATCCGGTCAAGGTAAAAGGCCCACAACTGCTTAAATGGATCTTGTATCTTAAAAATACCGGTATCGGCCACAGCCGAATCGAAAGCCATCATTATGCGCTAAAAAGCTTTTTTGCGTTCGTGAAAAAAACCAGCATAATCAATGCCAATCCCGCCGAAGCCCTGCCACTTTTGATCACCCGCAGACGGCAGGTCACAAACCCCATATCAACCCAAGACGCTTTTAAACTGATCGATTCCTTTGATCAAAGTTCCTGGCATGGTCTGCGAAATTATACCATGGTCTCTGTGTTCTGGGCGCTGGGCTTAAGAACCAGCGAATTGACCGGATTGAAAGTGCACAGCTTTGAAACCGGCCACGGCAAACGCATCGGTCTGTTGCGGGTTCGTGGCAAGAACAAAAAGCAGCGCGCACTGTTTGTTGTCGATCGACTCTTCGACCAACTCCTTCGATATCTTGCGCACCCAAAATCGCCCCGGAAAAGATTATCGCCTTTGTTTCCGGCAGACACCAAAACAACGGCTATCTCAAATAACCGTGTACAGCGTATTGTCAAAGACCAGGCAAAAAAGGCAGGCATAAAAACCAATGTGACACCTCGCGTACTTAGGCATTCTTTTGCTACTGAGATGTATCACCAGAACGTCCCTCTGTCCGACATACAGGCTATGATGGGACACGACTCCATTGCCGATACTTCCATCTATATCCACGTATCGGACAAACTTAAACAACTGGCACTTGACAGCATCCTAATCTCAAGGAGGTTCTCATGGCAGTAATCCCCAAAAAATTCTTCAGCCACTTTGATGATTTTTTCGATTACCGCAGGGAAATCTATGAAATTAGCGAGCAAACTGTTAAGAGCAATCGTGTTGATCTGGGTCTGTTTAAAAACTTTATCTGCTCGCAGAACGTAAAAACTATAGATGGACCGGCGGTGATAAACTACCAGTATTATCTGAAAAAGCAGCGTCAAAATTGCGGCGCCTCAATCAACCGCAAGATTTTTGCCCTCAGAAGCTATGGGAACTTTTTAAAGCTGTATGATCTCCCCTGCGCCGATGCGCTGCCGTTTTATGACGTGTTGAAAATACGGCAGGGTTATCGCAAACGACCCAGTGCCTTAACACCGCAGCAGATCAGCCTTTTGTTTAAAGTCATCGATACCAATACGATCCTGGGCATCCGCGACTACGCCATTTATGCCTTGATGTATCAACTCGGCCTGAGGGTCGGTGAGGTCCATGCGCTTAACCTTGTCAATCTTGATATTAAAAGTAAAAAGATCTCGGTGATCGGAAAAGGCAGAAAGCCCCGAACTCTGCACATGAACGATGAGCTAATCGAAATCCTGTGCCAATACCTTGCTGTGCGGGATCAGTTTTATAACAGTTGGCTTACACCGGCGTTGTTTGTCTCTAAAAAGGGGAACCGTCTGGCAATACGCACCATGGAAGATAATTTTAAAAAAATCCTGCTTTGCTCTTCTTTAAGCGTTCCTTTTAATGTTACCTGCCATACCCTGCGACACAGTATGGCTTCTCATCTTAACGATAAAGACGTTGATATCCTGGTCATACAGAGCATTCTCGGGCATTCTTCTACTCGAAGTACTGAACCCTATATCCACCCTTCTGCCGACAAAATCCGAAAGGCTATGGAGAAACTGCCCGGTGTTAAATTTGTCAAAGAACTATTGCGAAAAGGAGAACTGAATTTGCGCTTCCAAAAACCGTTCAGACCTAAAAGAGAATAGTACGTCTTCTCTGTCATTTACTTCTATTTGTTCTCTTATTAACCGTTTTCTATAACGGCACAAGAAAAGTGTTTACAAATTATCTTTTACTAGTATTGCTGGTAAATAATTTCCTTGAAGTATTTGCAGTATTAAGGCATAATACTAAAAAGAGTTTCTCTTCATCATGCTTCATCATAAAAATGCCATCCTAATTGCGTCTAACTTTGCAACTCACTGCGGGGTTCGTTAACATCTGCGGCTGGTCCGCAGAATGTTTTTGTTGTGAGGTCTAGGGCAAAGTGAATGAAGATATGGGATTAAAGAAGAGATTGGAAGCCGCCGATTCATATTCTAATGTACGTTCCTCATTCCCAAGTACTATGATAAATGTCCTATGTCAATGGCGGATCCCCCTCCTTCCCTCACTAGTGAATCCCGATGACAAATGTTTTTTTAATAATTATTA
>CAZENC010000366.1:0-3347 GCA_964513115.1 uncultured Desulfobacteraceae bacterium
TGGGGATCGTTGAGCTTTCGTCGCCGCCGGATATGGGAAGGGATTGTGAGTTTTTAGATGGTGCCACACCCGATGAAAAAGCAGAGAAATTGGCGGCCGTTTTCAAGGCTCTCCGATGATAAAATCCCTTTCGGGATTTTATGAAGCGCCTCCCGAATGATTTCGGGAGGCTTAGAAAAGACCCCGGGGGCCGGCTGCGTTATCTAAAATTTTCACAGAGGAAAATTTTAGGGCGGTAAGAATTTCAGGTCTACGGCTCGGAGAGAGTCAGTTGGGTTACGGTCTTAAAAAGAGACCCCCATGGCCAAGATAACAAAATCTCAATTTCAAACTTCGAAGGTCTCAACATAGGAAGAGTTCTCAATCATCTTAAAAACAAACAGGAGGTAGATAGAATGGCGGATAAGGCTTACGATGCGGTTGTTATTGGTGGGGGACACCATGGTACGATTATAGCCCCTTATCTCGCCAAGGCGGGCATGAAAGTAGCGGTCTTTGAACGTAATGATCGTCTTGGCGGAGGGGCTGTGACTGAAGATGGACCAGCGCCGGGGTTTCGAATGAACTTCTGTGCCAATTTTACTCGTTTTTATGGTCATCCTGCTTATAAAGAATTTAACCTTCGTGATGAAGGGTTGGAGTATGTATTTCCGGATACAAATGAGGCCATCATTTTTGATGATGAAACCTCTTATGTGAGCTATGCGGCTTTTCCGGTGGTGAATCCGGAAACAGGGGAAACAAAGTTTAGCGAAGAAAATGTCAAAAAGACGTATGAGGAAATCGCCCGGTTTTCCAAGGCTGACGCAGAAAGGTATCTTCATTTAACGGAATTATACAAAGAAAAATGGCGGCCGGCATTTGGCAGGTATAAATACTCGTTACCTACTCCGTGGGGGACCCCTGATGCTCTGGAAGAACTTCTATCCGATCCTGAGAGCGGGCTGGACCCATCCATGCAATTTATGACATGCAAGCAGATTGCGCACTATTTTTTCGAGAGTCCCGAACTCAGGATAGTATGTATCAGGGGGTTTGAAACGTCGGGTGGTATCTTTCCTGATGATTTGCCGGGTATTAGCCTTATAATTGCTACTATCCATCTGGTGCTCGGGTGGGAGCCTGCGGCCATTGCCAAAGGTGCATCAGGGGCAATCACTGATGCCCTGGTTTCAGCAGGCAAGAAACTGGGTGCTGAATATTTTGTTAATTCAGAAACAGACAAAATTATTATTGAAAACGGTAAGGCCAAAGGGATACGGCTAAGCGATGGCGCTGAAGTTGCTGCAAGGCAATTAGTAGTAGGTGATATTGGGACTCCACAAATGTTCCTTCGCCTAATCGGAGAAGAGCATCTAAATAGCGAAATGAAACGCAGGCTTGAAACCAATTTATATGATAGGGGTCATGCTTGGTGGGGGACGTTAGCTTTGCATGAGCTTCCCCAATATAAAGTGGCAAAGGATAACCCGGATATCAATGCTACGCCTCGCACCTATTGGGGGACTAAGGACCTGGCTTATCTGGAAAATAAATATATGCATGAAATTTTTCTTTTGGGGATGCCTTCCAAGTTTTTCTGTTTGACGGCGCCTGACACCATTTGGGATCCCACGCGAGCACCGGAAGGAAAACACACTGTCCTGTTTGAGGATTATACTTGTCCTGCCAGTTTCTTTTCCAGGAAGGAGTGGCGCCAGCTATCGGATGAATTTATTGATTCCCTTGTTCAGCAATGGCTGAAATATGCCCCAAATATGACCAAAGACAATATCATAGGATATCGTCTTACGCCTCCTCCAGATTTGCAGGATACGCATCTGGATATGAGAGATGGATCATGGAGTGAGGGTAGCATGGCTGGTTCTGGGAGTGGCCGTTTTAGAGGACTGCCCGGGGGTTTTCGGACATTTATTAAAAGTCTTTATATGTGTTCTTCATGTATAGTTGGCGGCGGTGGTATAGCTAGGAGCTCCAGTTTTAATTGTTACCAGGCGATAGCAGAAGACTTTGGGCTGCCGAGGCCAAAACTTTAATATGCGAGGACTTCTTGGAAAAAGGAGGCGTCACTGATCTATTAATCAACATCTGAAGATGAGAAAATGGCAAGAAGAGGAGAAATACGATGTCTTTTATAAAAAACCTTTTCAGTTTGGAGGGAAAGGTAGCCTTGGTCACAGGGGCCGCTTTAGGGCTAGGTCGAAGTTTTGCCCAAACTCTGGCTGAGGTCGGGGCAGATGTAGCCATTGTGGACATCAATGAAGATCCTCTAAATGAGACAGAGGAAATTCTACAAATAACAGGTAGAAAGGTCCTCAAGATTGTCGCTGATGTGTCCAACCCCACCGATGTCGCCCGAATGGTAGATGAGACTATTTCCAATCTCGGTCAACTTAATATCGCAGTAAACAATGCAGGGATTATCACAAAACCCGCACGTTTCCATGAAATGCCACCTGAAGACTGGAATAAAGTAATTTCGGTAAATTTGACGGGTGTGTTTCTGTGTATGCAAAAAGAAATAGAGGTTATGTTGAAGCAAGGGAATGGGGGCAGCATTATTAATCTTTCCTCTGTTCTGGGACTTGTGGGATTAGATCCTGATTTGATGCCGCGTGTCAGTTATATAGCATCAAAACATGGTGTGATCGGCCTCACGAAACAGGCAGGTGTCGAATATGCCGAGTATGGTATCAGAGTGAATGCCATTGCCCCGTCTTGGTTTTCGGGTACATCACTTAGTAAAGATAGGTCTAAGATTCAAACGAGGGAAGAACAGGATCTCAGGGAAAAAAGGATATTAGCCCTTAATCCAATGAAAAGACGTGGACAAATAGATGAGCTTCAAGGGATTTTGGTTTTTCTTGCATCCGATGCTTCTACTTACGCAACGGGCCAGGTTTTCGTATTAGACGGGGGATGGACGGCACATTAAACAAAGATGATCCGATTTCATTTGCTCGGGCAAGACAGAGGAAGAAAAGAAATAAAAGTGTGGATGCGTAAGTGCTCGCTGCAATAAGAGGGTTCGACTATAATGTTTGCCAGGTTGCATTTTCTGCGAGGTTTGAGTTTGAGGCAAGATTTCGGTAATTATCAAGGAGAATGATCTGTGAGTGAGATAAAATTTATTGACACTTCTTTGAGAGACGGCAACCAGAGCCTTTGGGATGCCACGGGATTGAAGACAAGCATGATACTTTCAGCAGCCCCGGAGATAGATCGTGTGGGGTTTCACGCCGTGGATTTTATCGCAAGCACCCATATGCAGACAGCTGTCCGGTATCACCGCGAAAATCCCTGGGAGAAAATACGGCTTGCTTCACAGGCCATGCCAAATACGCGTC
>CAZENC010000367.1:0-3338 GCA_964513115.1 uncultured Desulfobacteraceae bacterium
CACCGGCAGCTCTTCTTCAAACTCCACGCTTTCACTTTCGTTGATGGTGGAATAGTTATGATGGCAAAAAAAGCAAAATATGTCAAAAAAAAGGCAAAATAGATCAAGAAATAGATCTCATTCTAGTATATACTAATCTAGATACGTCACCCATTTTTTAAGTAAATTAAGGATTTTATCTCCTTAAGTATTGACATGCGACCTGGTTGCGTCCCAAGCTTCTACACATCGAAAAAGGGGGGTCTTAATTATGCTTAGCCATCCAAAAGTCTTGGCCGTTAGACAGATCGTTTGCGTGGTTGCAGTGCTCTTTTTGTTTGGCTGCGCCGGGCCTCAGCTTTTCGAACCAAATAGGGGGCTTAACACGCAACCAGAGGCAGGCTCCGTAAACCTTTCCGTTACTTCGGTCGCACTTTGGGAGGACTATATTGCGACGCTCCAACCGAAATTCGACCTCACGGCCGAGCAGGCCCTTGCCAAGGTAATCCCGAAAACAACCTTGCTTGAAGAGCGGTTTCTTGATCAGCTTGCCCTGAGTCTAAAAGTGAAGGGCGGATTGCCACAAGCTTCCAATTCCACGGCAGAGGCAACGACAAGTCAAAAAAAAGATGCCTCCACACTGCCCGGCCTGCAGGAGAAAGACAAGTCCATTGCCGAAGAACCGATGCTGGAATATACGGCGGCAGCAGCCCTCTATCAGGAAGTCCAACTCTTGAGCCGTTACGTCGAGGACGCCGCGTTGAAGTACGACTGCCAGGCTTACGTTGTCCGCATGCAAGTGGGCGTCCTCCCTTACAGCCGGAACCAGCCGTATGATGTCTATACAACCATTTCTTTCTTCCCCTATGGCATAAACAAAAAGGGATATATAGAAGAAGGCACGGAGAAGCGAGCCATCGTCCTACCGCTTCTCGTCACCGATAACTTGGAAGGCATGCTCAAGTCCCGGTCCCTCGACACCATCCGGCAGCTGACCTTGGCGCTCAGTTACCAGATGCAAGGCGGCGGCGGAGAGGTAGAGGCCCAAAAGCTGAGTGATAAGCTCCGTAGCGTCATGGGGACGGACCTCAACAGCCTGATGATGGTAAGCCGGATCACCGATAGCGCGATACTGGTGCGCCTGGGTGCACAGCGGCAGCCGACAGCCGGATACGCAATGATCCCGCGCACCCACTACATTACCTGCCTGCTCATGGTTCCAAAGGAATTAGCTGAAACAAAAGACAACATGCCACAGCCACAGGTAAAGGTGGTGGCTAAATCCATCTTTCGTGACGTCGAGAACGGAAAGGCCTTGCCGACGAGGAAGAAGGAGGCTGAAAAGGCCGAGATACGAGAGATTCTTAGGCAGTATGATAAGAATTGGGAGCCTTCGAACGGAGAAATAAGCGACCTTTTCAAATGCTTGTTATCTAACGATTATCCCGCGTTCTTTAAAAAGCTCAAAGAGATGGATAAGGATAACGACTCGCATATTCACACTGATGGCAGGAAGATCTGGCTGCAATTCATTGAGAACATCGGACGCAGCGAATTTACCGCGGCTACTTTTGACCTTCCGCGTCGTGAGGAAACGGAGCTGCCAAAAGATCAGGCCGTGCTACTCCTTGATGACGGAGAGACGACAACTGCATACCTGCGCGGCGGCAAAGGCATGATACCGAGCCGCTTGAGTGTCCAGTTGACACTCAAAATGAAGGATGGTGAGTCGCTCCCTTTCATGGCGACATCCGTGCAGGTAGGACCAGGTGGAAAGGACCCTGCTCTTGTCTTTCCGTCTCTCAAGGCCTGGACGGCAGAGGACATGAGGCTTGAAAAAGGTCGGCTTGTGGGCAGTTATATCGAGCTAATTGACGCCATGGGCGACCGTTGGAACACGCCCAGAGGTGAAAAGTTGAATTCCTCTCCCTATAAAACGGTATTATACCGGTTACAAAAGTCCTCAGAGCTGCCGCCCAGCTTCAAATTGTGGACACCACTTGACAGCGTCATTGCCGCAAAAGACGGGGCTGGACAGCTGAAACTCTTCCTGGAATTAAAAAAAGAAAATAATAAGCCTTTGGTTGACGCCGTGGAAATAACGCTTGCCAATGCACAAGTGGACGAGGTTAAGGCGGAGACGCCCGGTACGGCGAAACTTGTACGGGGAAAAATCACGACGATAGGGTCCTCTACACTAACCTTGACCTTGAGCAATTTAGTCAAAGACAAAAAAATAACCGTTAAAGCTGCCGGCATGAAAGGAGGTAACCCATCAGGTGGCCCTCACGCCGACATCGTATTGTCCATCGTCGAGGCACCGAAATGACCGAGAGAGAGGCAGTGGGTGACCATTGGCGGGACCAACGAACAAACCAACGAAGCCATCCGCGACATCCTCTCCACGGGCAGTTCCAGCTCAAACTCCACGCTTTCGTTGTCTTTGATGGTGGAGTAGGAGCAAGAGCACATTATATTAAGTTGTCTTGGAACGCATTCTTGACATTTGCTATATTGTAGTCATGTCAGGAGCAAATCGGAAATTCGTATATTAATTATTAGAAAGGAGAATAAATGCTTTCAAAAAAATCAAAAATGTTTTTAATTGCTATAATTATTTTTACAGGAGTTATAGTTACAACATCAATATTTTTTCGTAACAAATCTCATGCTGGTCTTTGGACTAAAGCAGTAGTTAAACTCTATTCAAATGGGCAGGTTTCGAACACCTGGGAGGCCACCGATTTAGGTAAGATTGATGGGAATAGTATAATTTTTACAATTGCGGATGATAAACAGATTAGAATATGTGGTACCTACAGTGTTGAAATCATAAAGTAATGCAAATTTTATAAACCAATTTATAACAACTGGCCTCAGCAGATCGCAAAAGCATTGCCATTTTTTAGAGTATGTGATTTAAATCAATTTTATCTAATCAAGCTTTACTGGTAGTTTTGCGCCTGCTAATCATGACGTTGGGCGAAGAGAAAGGCAGGAGAGTCATAGGGGTCGGTTCTTGAAATATAAAATACTTGATTTTATCTCTTGTTCACTTTTCCCTTGCACGGGAGAATAGAAGATGTTCCTCTTTTCGTCCCAGGTTCTGTTGACTGGAAACCCGCCTTTATTCTAAACTTGCCTTGTGAAGAATAACGGAAGCCCGGAACAGGTCCTGCTGATCTTTCCCCCTGTTGCCAAACCGTGCGAACCGCCGGCAGGCATCGCCGTGCTTTCCGGGGCCCTCGGTGCTTACAACGTCGAGCACACACTCCTGGACGCCAATCTCGAGGGGATGCTCTGTCTCCTCGCAAAGCCGCCCCTCCCTGCCGACACGTGGACACGCCGTGCCTATCGCA
>CAZENC010000368.1:0-3332 GCA_964513115.1 uncultured Desulfobacteraceae bacterium
TCAAAGGCTCATCGAGAAGGAAAAGCCTTGGCCGACGAACCAGGGCCCTGCCCATGGCCACCCGCTGTCTCTGTCCCCCGGACAGTTCTCCGGGCTTTCGGTCCAGGAGGTCCTCGATCCCCAGGAGCCGGGCCGTATCAAGCACTATTTCTCTGATATCTGTCTTGGAGGCCCCGCGCATGCGAAGCCCGAACCCCATATTTCGGGCCACTGTCATGTGTGGATAAAGGGCATAGCTCTGAAAGACCATGGCCATATCCCGGTCCCGGGGAGAAAGCCTGTCCACGGCACGGCCATCTAATAATACCTCGCCTTCGTCCTGGGGGATCAGTCCTGCTATAATGTTGAGCAGTGTGCTCTTTCCACATCCGGAAGGCCCTAAAAGCACGCAGAACTCCCCGTCTTCCACGTGGAGATCCACTCTGGATAAAACCGTTATCTTCCCGAATCGCTTGGTAATTCCCTTAAGCGTCACTGATGCCATACTCAACCCTTCATGCCCCCGGTCGTCAGACCCCGAACCAGGTGACGTTCAAACAGGAGGAATAGGGCCAGGACAGGCAGCGTAACCAGAACCGAGGCCGCCATGACCAGCTGTTTTGAAAGATGCACGCTTCCAGCCAATTGAACCACTCCCCTGGAAAGGGTAAATTTCTCAGGGGTGTCCAGGAACATGAAAGCAAACAGGAACTCATTCCAGGCGATCATAAAGGTGTACAGAGCCACACTTGCTAACGCAGGGGCCGAAAGGGGAATGACAATCCTCCAGATCACCCCGAAACGGCTGCACCCATCGATAAGCCCTGCATGCTCTATCTCAACAGGCAGGCTCTTAAAGTAACTCCACAGCATATAAAGGGCCACCGGGAGGGTCTGGGCCAAATATACCAGGATTAGCACATGGACCGAATCCCGTGCCCCCATACGGGAAAATACTACATACAGAGGAATTACCAGTACTATGGCCGGGAACATGTAGACGATCAATACGCTATAAGACATAAAGGCACGTCCTCGAAAGCGGAGCCGAGTGACAGCATATGCACCCATTGTTGCCAGGGACACGGAGACCACCACGGTGATTACCCCTATATACACACTGTTTGAGATATACCGTGCGAAGCCGTGTTCAAAGATGACTTCATAATAGGCGCGAAAATCAATATTGCTGAAACCCAATCCAAGATTGGCTGGCTTAAGTAGAAGCTCCTCCAGGGATCTGAAAGAAGAGACAATCATCCAGTAAAAGGGAAAGGCCACAATTACAACGAAAAATAAAAGGCCCGCAATCCTGAGGATCCTAATAATGGCTGTTTCCAGGTGCTCCCGACTCATCCCCTCACATCTCCATTCGTTTTTGAACTCACCATTAGGTAAAAATTCATCTGTTCGAAAAAATATTTTGACTGGATAACAGGATTTACATTTTTTGCAAATTAGTGGATCTACATCTTGTTCATCCTGTTATCCTGTCTTAAATGCTATTCCCTCACCATCCAGCGAAAGTAAACCAAAATGAAGATTGACAGAATTCCAAAAAGGACCATGGCCACCGCTGAACTCGCCCCGATATCGAACTCGCCAAATGCGTAATCATACACCTTAATGGTCATAACCTTTGTGCCCGCCTGACCCCTTGTTAAAAGAAAGATATCGTCAAATTTGTTAATGGTCCATATGAACCGGAAAAGAAAGAGGGTGGACAGGACCGTTGCAAGATTTGGCAGGGTAATGTGGTAAAACTTCTGAAACGGGCTCGCACCGTCGACGGATGCCGCGTGATAGAGCTCCTCCGGTATGGCCTGGAGACGCGCGAGAATAAACAGGAAGGCAAATGGAAAATACCGCCAACCCTCGAACAGGATCACTGATATGAGCGCAAGGGGTAATGGTAACCTTATTCCCATGATGTCCAGTTCCAGACACCTTTGCGAAAAAAAGGGGATTGGCTGTGCCAAGATACCCCAGTTCACGCCTAACCAGTTAAGGACCCCTAACTGTGGGTCAAGTATAAAACTCCAGGTGAAGGTAACTGCCACCACAGGGGCAATGTATGGAGAGATAAAAAGACCCCTCAACAGACTCCGGCCGGGAAATTGCCCATGGACCAGGAGTGCCGCCATAAATCCCAAGAGAATAGAAAGAAGGCTTCCACCAACAGTGTATATCAATGTGGTCTTAAGGACCGGCACAAAGTCAGGGTCGCTGAAAACCTTCCTGAAATTCTCCAGGGTCATATTGAACTCTAAAAATGACATACCTCGAAGATCCCCGAGGGAGACCGGGTTAAGGCTCAGCCATAGATTCCAGATCACCGGGAAAACAACAAAAATCAGGACGACAGCGAATGTTGGGACTAACATCCAGAAGGCAAGTCTGGCCTCTTTATTAAAATGGTTTGTTATTCGCGGTTTCATTTCACTGAGAAAAATTGCGTCCAGTGTGCTTTTAATGTTTCTGCAGCGCCTTCACCCTGTCTTCGATTATGCCAGCCGCCTGCTTCTCGCTCAGTTCGCCGTCAAGAAAACGTTTTAGGATCTCCGGTATAATCTTTGTCCCATAAATCTTCGAGATAAGGGCCCCTTTACCTTCAGCAAACCCCCAGCGATCAAAACCATCCAGACCGGATACAATGGTCTTCACCACGTCCAAGCCATAAAAACGGGAAATCCTGGCCCGTGTCGTAACACCGAATTCAAGCTCCATCCAACCGTCAATGAAGCAATTGGGTTCTTCAAAGGTCCCGTTTCTCACGGGCAATTTGCCCTCTGCCGCCATAGCCAGCCACCTCAGGTATCCGTCCGTCAGCAGAAATTTCACCCATAGTTCGGCCGCAGCCTTGTTCGCATCCCTGGTAACACCTAAATAGTTTGCCTGGCCGTACTGAGCAGAGCCGCCGGGTCCGTGAATGACAGATACGAAGCCGGTATTTCTGGCCAAAAAACCGGGTTCTCCTCTGGCCATATCAGGAACCACAGGCTGATCTCGACGAAGCCCTGACAGCTCATCTAAGATAAAAGGCGACCAGATTATCATGGCTGCTCGCCCGGAGAGATAGTCCATGCGGGTGTGTAGCCAGTTGAGGTTTCCGGGCGGGGTATACCCGGCAAGGGCTTTATAAAATATCAGGGTCCTGATCATATTAGGCGTGTCCAGGTTAATACTGCCGGATGGCGCTGTTAACTTAACACCATTTGACAGCGCGAAGTGCTCGAAAACCTGCTGAGTATAGGTCTCACCAGGGTCTGTAGCGGCCTCGAAGCCCCAGATCAAAGGCGGATCATGCAGGGCTTCGGCTGCTTTTAATATACGGTCCCAGGTGTCCGGCACCG
>CAZENC010000369.1:0-3327 GCA_964513115.1 uncultured Desulfobacteraceae bacterium
CCATGTCCCAGGCCGGCCTTAGTGCTGACCGTAAAGGCTTTGCCTCTGAGCTTATGAAATGGATGAATCAAGACAAAAAGAGGGCCAGGTTATTACCCTTTATCCTGGCAAAGACTTTAGGGGAAGGCATGAATTCCGCCCACCTGGCCTCGGTATGGGGTCTGCTCGCAATGTATCCCCAACACGCGGCCGATGATCTGGTCAGGGCCGGTTACGAGGTAACTCCCTTTCTGGGTGATTCCCTGTTTCAAAGGCTTCTGGACCATCCGGAAGGTATCATTATCGGCAGGCTCGACCCTGACAACAACCTGGAGAAGCTGAGAACACCCGACAAAAAAATACACCTGTACATCGAAGAAATGGCGGACTGGATCAGGGAGATCCAGCCGGATGCTGAAAAAGCGGCAATAAACAAAGAGGACTTTCCCCTGGTACTGGTTGCCGGAAGGCATTTTCCATACACGGCAAACAGCATCATGAGGGACCCGGCCTGGAATGAGCATAAGACCGTATGTACGGCAGTCATGAATAAAAAAGACGTATATGCGTTAGGCATCGAGGACGGCGGGGAAGCCTGGGTGACCACGGAGTCCTCCCGTGTCAGGATACCGGTAGAGGTCTCAGACATCGCCGCACCGGGTACGGTTACCATACCCCACGGTTTTGGACTGGATTACAGGGGACAGACCTACGGAGTCAACGTCAATCGACTTACCAAGAACACACACCGGGACAGGCTGGCTGCCACGCCCTTGCACCGGTATGTGCCGTGCCGTGTGGAGGCTTGCAGGGAGCAGGATGCAGAAGCTTGATAAGATAGATTCGGCTCTTCCCGAAATGATTATCTGCGGCAGATCATTAGATGTTTTTTTTAATGATATAGAGCGCTTTCATGGTTTTGTATCTCCCGGGCTTGTCTTGGGCGGTCTAATGGTAGACTGGGCCCAGGAACTCATAGGGCCGAATGTGGAAACGGACGCGGTTGCGGAGACCTGCCACTGCCTGCCCGATGCCGTTCAGATATTTACACCGTGCACCATTGGTAACGGCTGGCTCAAGGTCTTGGACTGGGACAAATTCGCTTTGTGTCTTTATGACAAGAAGGGACTGGCAGGTTACCGGGTATGGCTCGATCTAAAAAAGGCCCATTTGTTTCCGAATATCTATAACTGGTACATGCGAAGGATCCAAAAAGAGGATCTTCCGTTGGATATCCTGCATGGAGATATCCTCAGTGCCGGCAGATCTGTCTTATCCTGTCGTGCCGTTCGTGTTACAATTCCTTTTAGACGAAAGCCCAAAGAAGACATCGAGATCTGTCCCGGTTGCGGGGAGGCATATCCGGCCTCTCAAGGGAACCGATGCAGCACTTGCCTGGGAGAGGGATATTATGTTTATTGACATGAGAAAGCTCTTCATTTACATCTTCCTGTTTATTCCCGTTTTTCTTTTAGCAGCACCTGATACTTCCCATTCAACTACCCGCGGCATGCGTGGCATAAAAGTTCTGTCTAAAGAAGGGAAAAAGATCGAGCTCTATCAGGATTACCACGCGTTGGTGGTGGGAATCAGTAATTACGAGAGATGGCCTAAGCTCCCTAATGCTGCCGAAGACGCCAAAGAGGTGGCCGCAAGGCTTGAGGAATTGGGTTTTAAAATAAAGCTGGTGCTCGATCCCACCTCCCGGGAAATGAAAACTGCATTGAGCGAAATGGTTTACGAAATGGGCGGTCAAGAGAATCGGGCCGTTTTGTTTTATTATGCCGGTCATGGTGAGACGGAGACATTGGCCGACAATACCAAGATGGGGTATATAATTCCCAAAGACTGTCCAGTCCTGGAGAAAAATCCCAAGGGTTTCAGCACGCACGCTATCAGTATGAGGGACCTAGAGTCCGTTTCCTTAAGGATAAAGGCAAAGCACGTATTGATGTTATTCGACTCCTGTTTTTCCGGTTCCCTGTTTAACCTTGTCAGGGCTGTGCCTCACGATATCAATGAGAAGAGCGCTCTTCATGTAAGACAGTATATTACAGCAGGCAGGGAAGATGAAAATGTGCCTGACAAAAGCATGTTCAAACGTTGCTTTCTGATAGGCCTTACCGGTGATGCGGACCTTACGGGTGACGGATATATCACAGGCTCTGAACTGGGCATGTATCTTTCGGATAAAGTAGTGAATTATAGCCACCGCAGACAACATCCCCAATACGGCAAGATAAACAACCCGGATCTTGACAGAGGAGATTTTATTTTTGTGCCGATGAAGCTCCGTCAGAAGGAGGAAGCGGCGGAGAGAAAGCTTCAGGAAGAGAGATCTGCCATTGCCGAGGAACTTAAGAAGCTGAAGGAAGAAAGAAGGAAGAGTGAGGGGCTTGTCAAACAGTTAAAGCAATTGCTGGAAGCCAAGTTCACGTCCGAGGAAAAAGAAAAAGAGGCTTTGGTTGAGAAAAAGGATTTAGAGGAAAAGCTCAAACAGGCTGAGAAAGACAAGAAAATCGATAAAGAGCTAAAAGAGGCCAAGATAAAGGAAATGGCGGCCAAGCATAAAGCGGCAAAGGAAAAGGCAAAAAAGGAGGCTGCCGAGAGAAAGGCCCTGGAAAAAGAACTGGAAAGACTGAAGGTTGAAAAAAAGGCACGGACGGAGGCGACAGAGAAAGTAGATCAGGAAGAAGAACAAAAAAAACTGAAAGATGAAACGAAGAAGGCCGGAGACAAAAGCCTGGCCTACGCTCCCAAAAGCCTTGAAAGTGTTTATGACAGATTAAGATATGGTAAGGGTCCTTTTGTTATCGATGACTTTGAAGACCAGGACTTAATATCAAAACATTTTAATGAAAAGTGGGGAAACCGGCTTAGAGGGCCGGCAAGCATAGACGTTTCAGTTGATCCAACACAAGGAGCTAACGGTACTTCTTCCTCCATGAAAATTGAATATGAAATCGGGGTATCATCGCTTGTCATAGCCGGTATAGGTGGTAACCCTTCCACCAAGACATACCAAGTGGAGATGGACAATTCACTTGCCTATGATTTTTCGAGGTTCCGTAAGATAGTCTTCTACCTGAAAGGTATGAAGAAAAAAACATTTTTTTCTAGACCGAATAAGATCTTTGTATCACTTGCTTGCTATGATGAGGACATAGAGACCGATTGGGGCAAATGGACGGATTATTATAACGAAACTGAAATTATCCCGGATAGAGAGTGGAAAAGAATAGAAATTCCATTTTATGATCTTGTCCCTTCTACAAGAACTGTAAATAAGGCTTCAAACTACCCTTCTAAACCTAATCTTCAAAATATTCTATCAATGTGGTTTATGTT
>CAZENC010000370.1:0-3323 GCA_964513115.1 uncultured Desulfobacteraceae bacterium
AGGCCGCGGAACAGGCGGTGGCAGGCGCCATGCCTCTCTCCATGAACGACTATAAAATCGCCATTACAAAGGCCCTGGTGAAGAGGGCTATCATGGATTGATGTATCATAGAGGGGCCGGCTGATGCAGACATAAGGATCATAGCGCCTTTAAACTTGGCGGACTCGTAAAAAGTCCGTCAATCCCGTAAAACGGGAGGGTGAGGGTGGAGCCATTTGAATTTACTTCAAATGGCGGGGGAGGGGACGCCCTTCCCCGCCGAGTAAAAAGGCGCAAACCGACTTTTTACGAGGTTATCAAACTTTTGGGTTAAGAGATATGAAACGGATAGTGGCACTTCCTATTTTACTCTTACTGGCAGCATGCCTGCTAACTCCCTCACAATTACTTGCTGAAGAGGACTGGTCTCAACAGGGCCTTTCGCATCTAAAGGCTAAACGCCATAAGGAGGCAATCGATGCCTTCTCAAAAGCGATTGCCGAGGCCTACAATAATAGAGGGGTCGCCTGGCATCACAAGGGCGACCATGACAAAGCCATTTCCGATTACGACAAGGCCCTTGAACTACACCCGCATTACGCGGAAGCCCTCAATAATCGGGGGGTCGCCTGGGCATACAAGGGCGATTACGATAAGGCCATCACCGATTGTACCGAGGCCATTAAGATAAACCCGTTATACGCCAATGCCTATAACAACAGGGGGTACGCCTGGCAGCAGAAGGGCGATTTAGACAAGGCTATTGCCGATTACAGCGAGGCACTGGGAATAGACGAGCAATATGTCCAGGCCTACCACAGTCGGGGTTTTGCATGGGCTGGCAAGGGCGACTATGACAAGGCCATTGCCGATTACGATAAGGCCCTGGAGATAAGGCCCCGATATGCAGATGTTTACGGCAAAAGGGGTACCGCATGGGCACATAAGGGAGACCTTGATTCGGCTATTGCCGATTACACAGAGGCCCTGGAAATAGATCCGGAGTTTGAGGAGGCATACTACAACCGGGCTGTGGTCTGGAATCGGAAGGGCAAATGTGATAAGGCCATTGCCGATTTTACCCAGGCCCTTGATATAAACCCGGATTATAGTGAAGCCTATAACCAACTGGCCCGTACCCTTGCCATGTGTCCTGATGCCAAACACCGAAATGGGGCCAAGGCTGTGGAGTATGCCAAAAAGGCATTGGAACTAAGCCTTAAAGCCGGTTATCTTGATACCCTGGCAGCAGCCTATGCCGAGCAGGGCCAATTCGAAGACGCTGTAAGGGAGCAGGAAAAGGCTATCGACCTTCTGGCAGGAAAAGGCGGGACGACAAAACACCTTGCACTCTACAGGGAGCGGCTCAAATCCTATAAAGAACATAAGACCTGGCATCAGACACTGGTTGAGGAAGAAGATGCCCTGAGAGGGGAAAAAGAGTCACGCGCAGATTCGCAGGTTTTGGCTCCTAAGATCTTTTCCTTGCAGGTTGGTGCTTTTAAATCCCGTAAAAATGCAGAAAAGATGACCGCCCGGCTCAAAAAAAAGGGCTACCCAGCCCGGACAGTTCCAATGCCCTATTCAGGGGGAAAGGTATTGCATACGGTTCTCTGTGGCAAGTATGACACGCTTGATCAGGCAAAGACGGCTGCGGCAGCCCTTAAAAAAAATGAAAACATGTCGTCAAGTATTCGAGCCATTGACACGCCCTGATATTTTCTCATTTCTGCCTTTCACATAATGTGAATTCTCTAATTTTCAAGGTGAGCGCCGTAAGATGCGACAAGCGGGTTTTTATGGGATGTGGCGGGATTTAGTGGGAAATTAAAGGGTTATAGAAAAAGCAAGACATTTTCGCGGCGGTATAACTTGCGACAAAAATAAAAATTAAAAAAGCTTTTAAAAACTTCTAATGCCTGCATAAGGGGCAGGCGGGAAAAAAGCAATGAAGATGGAAAAGGTTAAAGCAATGGCAAAGCAAACAGCTTTAAAAAAACCGCATACAATAGCCTGTCCCGCTTCATGCGCTTGTTGGCCCAACATTTTTTTTGGGAAAAAACTTAACATCCGGTAGGTTTTCAAAATCTGAATCTTGTGTCCAGATCAAACATTCATAAGATTGAGCCGTAGATAGAATAATACTGTCAGCCATAGGAAGCCTATACTGTAAGCTCAGCCTCGAAGCATTCATTGCAATACTTGTCGTAAGGTCTATAATCGTACCTTTTTGCATGGCGGCTACGACTTGAAGGGCCTCATTTTCACTTGATTCGCGTAACACCACTTTGAATACCTCATAAATGGTAATCACAGGAACAATCAACGATGCTGGATCTTGAAGAGGGGTTGCGAATTGGTCTGAATTCGGTCCTCCTGAAAAATATTCAAGCCATCCCGAAGAATCGACGATATTCATAATCTGTCACCCTCACGTATGAAGTCCGTATTAATTCCTTTGAGGAATCCTTTTAAGTCGGATATGTCTCGGTCAGGTATTAGCTCTATTCGTCCATTATACTCTATGACCTTCATTTTCTGGCCGGGGCGAAGTTGCAGAGCATCCCTTATATTCTTTGGTATGACAATCTGGTATTTAGGCGAAACCGTAACTGTATTCATGATGATCTCCTTATCGATAGCATTATGGTATTACAATATCATCATCGTTCCCATTTTGTCAATATTCGGGCTACCGCGCTGCTCAGGGGCGGCGCTGTTTTTGCGCCATCTCTTGCAGCAGAATGTTATGAGGCCAAAGCTAAAATATCGTATCTGGCTGAATTTTCGTTACATTTAGCCCCGTTGTCTAAAGCAACAATCCCAATTGACTACTTCAGAAAAAACAATTACAATATAAAAAAATAATAAATACTTCAGAGAATCACAAAAAATGGTAAATTTTACCGCCAAATATAACAAAATTAGTTCCGGCTACATGGGCCAGTTAGTTGAGTGGCCAGAAGTTGTTACCGAAGGCAGGGATCTCGAAGAGTGCCGTGCCATGCTTCGCGATGCCCTCAATGAAATGGTGCTTGCGTACCAACAAATCGGAAGGGAAATCCCACTCGGTAATGCCCTCATTGAGCAACTGCCCATAGAGGTTCACCATGTCGGTCAAGCGACGTGACCTCGTCCGACATCTGGAACAAAACGGTTTCTACCTGCTAAGAGAAGGCGCCAACCACTCCATCTACACAAATAGCACCAAAGTAATTCCCGTTAAACGCCACAAACAGCTTGATCGGATTACTGCCAACGAAATCTGCAAGCAAGCTGGCATACCGCCTAAATTCTGACCAATATTCTAAAACCCTTTTTCTCTTTGCTAATGCCTCATAACG
>CAZENC010000371.1:0-3322 GCA_964513115.1 uncultured Desulfobacteraceae bacterium
CCACCCCAGTGAAATATGCTTCGCATTGCACGGGGCAGGTTTGTCTGCACATCGTGTCCCATATGTTTTTAAGAATTGTGGTGAACCTGGCCCGGTAGGCACTTTCCGATAAAATGAGAAAGAAGGTCTCCTTTGAGGTGATACCTCATTTGCTATGAAAACAAAATACAGTTGGTGCCTATAGATTTCAAGCAGTTAAGACCTATAATGTGCCATACCTTATCATGAATCTAAAGCCAGTTTTTATAGAAGGCCTGTTCAGACAAAGAAGCATATATTAGTCCAACATGCTGATTTCACGAGATATAGAAAGAAACCCATCTATTTTGCCGTGGGGTAAAAAAGGGTTGCCATGGGTTGCGATCTCTGATAATGTATTGCATAATAGTGAACACTGGGGTTTCGATTGCAATACTTTCTCGGAGGTTCATCATGGCAACGACCGTTACACCGAGGCAACGCCTCGTCTCCCTGTTTGCCCAGAACGCATGCTGGACGATCCAACCGCTGGCTACCGAAATGCAATACTCAATTCCCTCGGTTCGACGGTTTCTGGCCGAAGTGGGCTACTACAGCAGCTTCACCCACAATGGTGGGTGGTACACCCTTCGGTCAATTCCTCGATTCGGAAGAAACGGACTTTGGTTTTATCGCGATATCGGTTTCTCCCGTTCAGGGACCTTAACCAAAACCCTCATTGCATTGGTCACCGAGAGCCCGTCCGGTATGAGCGCGGAGATGCTGGGGGAGATTCTCCGATGCCGTTGTCATGGGGTTCTGGTGAATCTTTGGCGCCAGGGAAAAATCCAGAGACAAAAAATGGGACGCTGCCAGATCTACTTTGCTGCCGATCCGCACAAAGGAGAGAGCCAGCGGCAAGCATCGTTTGCACAACATCCACCAAAAGTACGGTTTTCAGCCGAGATAGCCGTCCTGGTTCTGGCAGAGTTTATCCGCAGCCCCGATTCAAGTTTCGAGCAATTGGCCGAAAAAATCTCCCGGAGCAAGAATGTGACCGTGGATGCAAAACAAATCGAACAGCTTTTCGATCAACACGGTCTAAAAAAAACCATGTAGACTGCGGCGCCCGCGCGCTTGAAGCATTGAACTCTACTCTCAAGCGGTTGTCGATGGACACATCGCCTGCAGCGTTGTTCCCAGAGCCTCCGGTCATCCGATTCACGCCTCAAAAAGAGGCGTGCTCCTGCGGAACCCGGCTTCTGGTGCAGAAAACCCGACAAAAGAACGTGTTGACAATGACCGGGCCCATGATCGCCAATGAAACGATAACGCAATGCTCCAATTGTGGTAACGTTTTTGGTTCTGATGCATTGCTTCGATTGGTTCCAGCCCGATCAAACGTCGCATACGACGTGATGGTTTTCGTTGGGCGGTCGCTTTTTCAGCGGCATAGAACCACCGAGGAGATATGCGCCGAATTGGCTACCCGCAATGTATTCTTATCTCCCTCGGAGATCAATTACCTGGGGCGAAAGTTTATTGTTTACCTGGCCCGTGCCCACCGGCAGGCGATACCACGGATTCGTGAGACCATGACAATGGCCGGCGGTTATATGCTACATCTGGATGCAACGCACGCAGGCGATGCCCCCGCTTTGATGACGGGTCTTGACAGCCTCAGCAAATTCGTGCTTGCCAATATCAAAATCCCAAGCGAGCACGCCGATCATATCATCCCCTTTTTAGAGGATATTAAAGAAACCTACGGAACACCAAGAGCCTGCGTACATGACATGGGAAACGGCCTATGCAAAGCGGTTAAAGAGGTGTTTCCCGGTGTGCTGGACTTCATTTGTCACTTTCACTTTCTGCGTGACATCGGCAAGGATTTCCTTGATCCGGCATATGGAAAACTCAGAAACCTACTGCGATCCCATTCAATCAGTTCAAAATTATGCGCGTTGGTTCGCGAGACGCGTCAGTCTGCCTGTGAGCAATCTTCCGATCCAACAGGTCTGGCAAAGGCAATCCTGAGTGCAGAGGAAACACCTCCATTTTTGCCGCTCCTGTCCGCCTATGGACTGGCCCTGTGGGCATTAGATGGCAAACACGCTGGTGATGGTTATGGTTTTCCCTTTGATCGCCCTCTGCTCAGCTTTGCCGATCGTTTGATCGACCTGGACCAGCAGATGCCCCGCCTGTTAGCTCTGTCCAAAAACGACGAAGCCAACAACATGCAATATCTTTACAAGCTGTATTGGACGGCATCTGAAGTAGCAGAAGATCCCACGCTTAAAACTCTTGTCGATGAACTGCGATGGCGAACCCGGATTTTTGACTCGCTGCGCAGCGCTATGCGGATCGCTCTACCCGGCGGCACCAACGGACTCAATGATGACGGGACAACCCAAGTCATGTCCGGCATCCAAGAGGCTGTGATGCAATTCCGCAGTCGGATCGATCAAGATCGTACGCTTGCCTCCGATCCGCTTTGCTTGAAGATGGCCGAACAAATCGACAAATATCGCGAGAAGCTTTTTGCCAATCCAATTCAAGTCGATGCCCCGGCGGGACCCGTCCTCATATACCCTCAACGTACCAACAACATTCTTGAGCAGTTCTTTAGAGAGCTGAATCGCGGCAATCGACGGAAAACAGGAAACAACTCTATGCAACGGATTCTCAAGAACATGCTGGTGGATACACCTTTGGTAAAAAATCTGGACAATCCCGATTATATGGTGATCTTTTTAGGGGACAAAGAGGATCTCGAAGAACTCTTTGCCAGCATGGATCCGTTCTTCCGGCCAAAAGAAATCGAATTGCAGTCCGGGGTAGAGCGGGTTCTGCCTGGGTTCAGGAAAATCATAAGGCTCCCCGCACTACCTGAGCACCTGATACGGATGGCGGCCAATGACAGTCTGCACCAAAGGACCCCATCCAACTGAATTTTGTTTTCATAGCTTAAAAGAGTTGCCTTATTTTTGTATTGAGCTACAGTTAGTTGAGGAATTAAGCAATAACGACATTCAAGTTGACTCAGGATAGTTTAACGAATTTAGTCTATATCGCAACGATCTCGGATGTCAAGAGATTTTGCTTAAAAATGTTATCTCCTTATCCGGAAAAGGTAGGTGGCACAAGTTATCTGGTTGACACGCATTTCTGTTTTACGTATCCTTCCTCGGAACAGAAACGAACGGATATACCATCCCTGACTTTTAGCCCTGAACCCTTGAACCTGTCAATGGTTACATGAAGAGATATCAGATGGAACTGGATGATCTGGACTTGGAAGTCTCAACGCTGGGGAAATGCCGCATAGCGTCTCCCATGATTTCGACCGATTTTGTTGACGACG
>CAZENC010000372.1:0-3288 GCA_964513115.1 uncultured Desulfobacteraceae bacterium
TTGTGACATTCACGGGTGATGTTAATGCTAAAAAAGGTGATTTTATTATAGATTGCCAGAAAATGCGTGTTTATTATAACAATTTATCTGATAATAACAAAATTATGGAGAATGCAGCAAAAATCTTGAAAATTATAGCCACAGGACAGGTAAGGATCAGTCGTGCTCAGGGAGGTCTGGCCACCGCGGAAAAGGCGGTTTATTATGAAGACGATGAAAAAATCGTTCTCACCGGCAAACCGGTTGTAAAGCAGGGAAATGATTTTGTAGAAGGTGACCGCATCACGATTTTTCTGAAAGAAAATCGGAGTGTTGTGGAAAGTTCCTTGGGTAAAAAGGTGAAGGCCATTATTTTTCCCAAGAGTGAAAAGAGGTAGCTTGTGATCGATGTGAAAGAGATGCTCCGAGCGGAGGGCCTGGTCAAGGTTTACGATGGAAAGAGGGTTGTAGACCAGGTGGACATATCGGTCAAAAGACAGGAAATTGTTGGTCTTTTGGGCCCTAATGGAGCAGGTAAGACTACCACCTTTTATTTGCTGGTGGGCCTTACGCGGCCGTATAAAGGGAGGGTCTTTCTGGATGGCCAGGATGTTACTGATGACCCGATGTATCTAAGGGCAAGAAAGGGGATCAATTACCTGGCACAGGAACCCTCTGTATTTCGGAAATTGTCTGTTGAGGATAATCTGCTGGCCATTCTGGAAACACTGGATATCTCTGCCAGCGAGAGGCATACTCGCCTTGAGGATCTGTTGTCGGAACTCAACATCGCCCATCTGGCAAAACAGAAGGCCTCCTCGCTTTCTGGGGGAGAGAGAAGAAGGTTGGAGATAACCAGGTCTCTCGTTACGCAACCCAGGTTTATGCTGCTGGATGAACCGTTTGCCGGGATCGATCCTCTTGCCCTGAATGATATCCAGCAGATTATCAGGCAGTTGAAACATAAGGGATTGGGCATTATCATATCAGACCACAACGTCAGGGAAACGTTAAGCGCCTGTGACACGGCTTACATAATAAATGAAGGAAAGATTATTGAACAGGGTTCTCCGAAAAAGATCGTTGAAAGTAAAATTGCTCGGAGCATTTATCTTGGAGAGGATTTTAACATGTAAGGGACAAGTCCGCCCGGACCCGTCCTGCCGGAAACGGCAGAGCTAACCCTTTAACATTAGTAATACTAAGCATTTCATTATGGCTATAGAACTTAAACAATCGTTAAACCTGACCCAGCAGCTTATCATGACTCCCCAGTTGCAGCAGGCCATTAAGCTGCTGCAACTATCAAGGCTTGAGCTCCTTGATACGATAACCGAGGAAATGGAGATCAACCCGGTGTTGGAAGAACAGGTTTCAGGAGAGAGTGAGGAGGATAGCCGGACCGAAGACGTGAAAGATGTGGTTGGCGAGAGCACTTCTGATCTCCCGGAGGTGACGGTCGAAGAATGCGCCCGGGATGATGTAGACTGGGAGAATTATCTATCTGAGTATAATACAGGATGGGCAGGAACGCCTTATGAAGAAAGGGAGGCTCCCCCTTTTGAAAATCTAACATCTACTAAAACCAGTCTTAGTTCCCACCTAATGTGGCAGCTCAACATGAGTAATCTTGATACTGAACAGAGGGAAATCGGCGTTCATATTATCGGTAATCTGAATGGAGATGGATATTTGGACCTCGCGTTGGAAGAGATTTCCAGGACCACAGGATATCCGTTGGAAAAAGTGCTTGAAACGCTTTATTACATTCAGAATTTTGATCCGATTGGGGTAGCTGCACGAGATACGAAGGAGTCTTTACTCATCCAGGCCAGATTCCATAACCTGGATGGGACTACAGTTGAGAGAATAATAACGGATCATCTGAAAGACCTTGAGGTCAAGAAATATGATCGGATTGCAAAGGTGCTTTCCGTGCCGTTTGAAGAGATCCTCAGAGCTGTTTCACTTATTCAGGGGCTGGAGCCAAAACCTGGCAGAGCTTACTCGGAGGAGGAAACGATCTATATAACCCCTGACATCTACGTTTTTCAAGTGGGAGATGATTATCAAATCGTGCTGAATGAAGATGGCCTGCCCAAATTGCGGGTTAATTCCTACTATAAGGATGTGCTTAGAAGCAAAGATTCCTTGTCCGAGAACGCCAGGGAATATATACAGGAGAAGCTTAGATCGGCGGCCTGGTTAATAAAGAGTATTCACCAGCGGCAAAGGACCATATACCGGGTGACGGAAAGTATTGTCCAATTTCAAAGGGATTTTTTTGATAAGGGTATTACCAGCCTCAAGCCCCTTGTTCTTCGTGATGTGGCGGAAGACATAGAAATGCATGAATCCACGGTCAGCAGGGTAACCACAAATAAATATGTTTTTACGCCCCAAGGGACCTTTGAATTGAAGTTTTTTTTCAATAGCTCCATAAACAGTATCGAAGGAGATGCAGTGGCCTCGGAGAGTGTAAAGGAGCACATCCGGAATATCATTAAAGCTGAGAATAAACTTAAACCCTGTAGCGATCAAGAGATCGTACATATCCTGAAAAAAATGAACATAAATGTCGCGCGTCGAACCGTTGCAAAATATCGGGAGTCGATGGCCATTTTGCCCTCAAGAAGGCGGAAGAATTTTTATTGAAATATACCTTTGACATCTTGTTATTCCTTTTCTAAACTAACAAATTTTTGGGGAGGACGTATATGGATATCACTGTGACGTTCAGACACACGGAACCAATGGAAAGCCTTAAGGCCTATGCCGAGGATAAGGTATCCAAGATAAAGAAATACCTGGATTTTCCAATGGAAGCCCATATCGTGCTGACGGTCGAGAAATTCAGGCATCAGGCGGATGTAACCCTGGATGTCAACGGGACCAGGATTAAGGCTGTAGAAGAGACCGCGGATATGTATTCAGCAATTGATCGGGTTATGGATAAAATCGAAAAGCAGGTAAAGAGACATATATCAAAAATGAGAAGTCGAAGATCCGAAAACCTGAAGGGTGAGCAGAGCGTAATCGGTGAGGAGACAGACGAGATAACAATGTCTGGTCAGGATGAGCCGGTGATTGAGGTTGAAAAAATGGTCGCAAAACCTATGGACCCGGAAGAAGCTGCGATGCAGCTTAATATGTCAAGGAAGGAGTTTTTGGTATTTAGAAATGCCAATTCCAGCGAAATCAACGTGATTTATAAACGAGGGGATGGAAATTTGGGGCTTATTGGACCTCTTAGTTAATACCTATACAAAAATGAAAGATTACTGAGTGGAGGCCAAATTTTTTAACAGT
>CAZENC010000373.1:0-3278 GCA_964513115.1 uncultured Desulfobacteraceae bacterium
AAAGAGACGATACCGTGGATATTGATGACTATGAGGTAAACCGGGTCATGCTGAAGTTGACGGCCGGCAAATTATTCAGGTGGTAAGAATATTTACAGTCAGAAAAATTAAAATGCATGTCATTGCGAGCGAAGCGAAGCAATCTCATGTAAAATAAGTGCTTGTATTCATAAGATTGCTTTGGGCTAACGCCCTCGCAATGACCTCTTTTTAAAACCTTTTAATGCTGACCCGTTACTATACACCCGGCGAGAGTGAAATATGGAAACCTTTGAAATAACAAAGTACAAAGACATAGCGGCCAAGCGGAAATGGTGGATTGTAATCCCCTTTTTACTCACCCTGCTGGCAGGCCTGACTTACGTGCTGGCGGCCCCCAAGATCTATGAGTCACAAACCCTTATTCTGGTTCAACCTCAAGGAGTCCCGGAAGACTTTGTGCGCTCCATTGTCTCCGACACTGTTGAAGGCAGGCTCAGGACAATCACTCAACAGGTCACCAGCCGGACAAACCTCGAAAGGATTATTCATGAATACGGATTATACGGCTCATCCGAAAACAGGATGTTGCTGGACGAAAAGGTGGCATTGCTGAGACAAAATATTCAAATCAATGTAAGTCATGCAAGAGGCAGAGATAGAGAAACAAATGCTTTTACAATCACCTTCCGCGGTAAGGACCCAAGAAAGGTAATGAATATAACAAATGCCCTTGCGTCAAATTTTATTGAAGAGAATATCAGAATCAGGGAATCTCAGGCCATGGGAACGTCAGAGTTTTTATCAGATGAACTCGAATCCGTGAAAAAGCGCTTGATAAAAAGCGAAGAGGAGCTGAAGCAGTACCGTGAAACCTACATGGGGGGATTGCCGGAGCAACTTAAGACCAATCTCAGTATTCTGGAAAGGTTGCAGAGTAATTTGGATCAAATCAATAGTAGTCTGAGGGATGGAGAAAACAGGAGAATTACCATTCAGACCCAAATTGCAGAGCAAAAAAGAGAAATGGAAAAGCGGCAAGCAGCGGGCCAACCACCTGTGCAAGACGAAGAGGGAAAAGATATATCCACACTCAGAAACGAACTCGCATCTCTCGAAACAAGATATACCCGAAACCATCCTGACGTAATCCGTCTCAAAAAGGCAATTGCCCAACTAGAATCAGAAAGGTCTGAGACTTCGACCCGTACAATTCCGACCGGTAAGACCCCGGCTCTTACCGAGGCGGACCAGGCCCTGAGACGGCAGTTGCAGGAGGTTGAACTGGAAATCAAAGGCTACAAGGCTGAGATCAAAAAGACACGATCTCAGATATCATGGTACGAAAAAAAGGTCGAGGAAACGCCCAAAAGGGAACAGGAACTCCTCTCCTTGGACCGTGATTATGAAAACGTGAAGGAGCTTTACAATTCCATCTTAAAAAGAAAACTGGAGGCAGAGATCGCGGTAAGTATGGAACAGAAGCAGAAAGGTGAGCAGTTCAGGTTAATTGACGAGGCAATAATCCCTCTGCGTCCGGTTGAGCCGGATATGAGAAAAATCATGCTGTTGACGCTGGCCCTCGGACTTGGCTTAGGATGCGGTATGGCCTATATGAAGGAGATTATGGACACATCCTTAAAGACACCTGAGGATGTGGAAGAAGAGTTTCAATTGCCTGTATTGGTGAGTATGCCCATAAGATATACTGTACGTGAGGTGAAGAGTATCAAAAGGAAAAAGGTCTTGGCTGCTGTATGCGTGGGCGTTGGCTTTTTTCTCTCAGCAATTGGCATTGTTTTTGCTGTAAAAGGGGTTGATACCACGATGAGTTATGTGAAAGCAATCATTTCAGGATTATGACATTTCGAATTTCGGATTTCGTGCTTCGGATTTTAACGTCTTTTAGGTGGCGCCCGGCGCTTGCCGCCGTCTTTCCGGAGGGTCTTTTTGGCGGGTCAGTTTAGGTGCTTTGAGCTTTCAGCTTTCAGCCTTGAGCTTTTACGCCTTGAACTGTGAACCCTGAACCTGTAACCGTGAACCTTTATCTTTTTCGCTTTGAGCGTTGAGCTTTGAACTTTGAACTTTGAGCTTACTTATTATCGTGTATACCGAATTTTATAAACTGAAAGAAAAACCTTTCAATCTGACACCCTCCTCAAGGTTCCTTTTCCTGGGGGAGGTTCACAAGGAAGCGTTGGCCACCCTGACTTACGGAGTTATTGAAAGAAAAGGCTTTGTCCTTTTGACGGGAGAGGTTGGCACAGGCAAGACAACAATGGTACAGGCACTCCTTGCGGATCTCGATAATTCCATCAAACATGTCCACCTTTCCAATCCCCTTTTATCGCCGGCGGATTTTAGGGATTATCTGGGTTTTTCCATTCTAAATAAAGAGGTTCATTTTAAATCAAAGGCCGGCTTTCTTTTTGCATTTGAAAATTTTTTAAGAATATGCCATCAGCACCAGAGAAACTTTACTTTGATTGTAGATGAAGCCCAGAAGCTATCTTTCGAGCTTCTTGAAGAGATTCGACTATTGTCCAATATGGAAACCGCTGATGATAAATTGATCAACATCTTTCTTGTTGGACAGCCCGAGCTTAATGAAAATCTGAGTGATCCAAGGTGCCGGGCCCTTCTCCAACGTATCAGCGTTCGTCATCACATAACGCCTATGGACTTAAAGGGCACCAGGGACTATATGGCCACCAGATTGAAAATGGCCGGGTCCAAAAGCGGTGATGAAATTTTTTCCAGAAGCGCTATCAAGGCCATCCATCAATACTCGGAAGGCTACCCGAGAATGATTAACATCCTTTCAGATAACGCACTTATTCTTGGCTATTCAAGGGGGAAAAGGAAGATCGGTCCCTCGACGATAAAGGAATGTTATGAAAATCTGCAACTTGATAGGTCCTTTTTGAAAAATAGGCTCCAGGAATCAAAATCCCGTGAGATCAAAACAGAAAAATTTCCTCAAAGCGGCCGCCGTTGGAAGTGGGCTGCGGCTATTCTTTTTATTATAGCGATTTCGACCGTGATTGTGAGCCTGTATGGGAAAAATATCTTTTTTAAATTAGTTCCCCTTCCACCGGTGAGTGACCAGTTAATACCCGATGCTCCGCGTAAAGACCAAATCGGGGAGGTAAAAAAGAGCGATAAAAATACTAACAGTGTAGTGACGGAAGATACAGCACCCGATAAGATTGAGGAAGAACGGTTTTTAGTGAAAGAAAAGCCTGATGAGCCTTATCAAGGTGCTGCCATAAAGGTTCCGGCCGGTCCAGGAGAAATAT
>CAZENC010000374.1:0-3271 GCA_964513115.1 uncultured Desulfobacteraceae bacterium
GGTGATTTGGATGTAGTTGTGGGGAATTATGCCCAAGCCAACCGTCTTTACCTGAATAACGGCACGTCCGACCCGTTTAACGGGGTGACAGGCAAAGACATCATTGTGGACTCTCATTTCACCTCTTCAGTTGTCCTTGGCGATGTTGACGGCGACGGGCAGCTGGATATGGTTGCGGGAAATGATGGAAAAAATCGTCTTTATCGCCGCAACCTGTTTAATACTGCTCGTGGTGCTGCCGTCTCCCTTGAGGTGGATGACGAAGACGTCTTTGACATTTTTAAGGCCACCCTGACCCCTACACAAACTCTGCTTTTCCATACAAGCGTGGACTATTTTTTGAGTAATAACGGCGGAACACAGTATTTCAAGGTCAAGCCGGGAGAGGAGTTCACCTTTCCCACAACAGGACATGATTTGCGCTGGAAGGCTGAGCTACATTCCCTCTCCCCGATCCATAGCCCGCGCATTGAGCAAATCTATATCACAAAGACAAATATCCCACCCGAGATTACAGGTCAGGGCACGTTAGAGACACCTGAAGAAACTGAACTTACCATCACGCTTAGTGACCTGACAGTAACAGATCCTGACAATACGTATCCTGCTGATTTCATCCTGTCTGTCCAGGACGGAACAAACTATTCTCGTGTTGGCAATACCATAACTCCAGATACGGACTTTAACGGGACACTCGCGGTTCCTGTAACGGTCAATGACGGTGAAGACGACAGTGACGTATACAACCTGAATGTATCTGTCACAGCGGTCAATGACCCGCCCGTGATCACTGGCCAGGGCACGTTATCGACACCTGAAGAAACTGAACTTACAATCACCCTGAATGATTTGACCGTCACGGATGTAGACAACACGTATCCGACCGGTTTCACCCTTTCTGTCCAGGACGGAACAGACTATTCTCGTGTTGGCAATACCATCACGCCAGCTACAGACTTTAACGGAACACTCACCGTGCCTGTAACGGTCAATGACGGCGTTGACGACAGTAATATATATAACCTGAATGTATCTGTTACAGCAGTCAATGACCCGCCCGTGATCACAGGCCAGGGTACGCTGGAGACCCCTGAAGAAACCGAACTTACAATCATGGTGACGGACTTAACAGTATCCGACCCGGACAATACTTATCCGGGTGATTTCACCCTTTATGTCCAGGACGGCACGAACTATACCCGTGACGGCAATACCATCACGCCTGTTTCCGGCTTCAGTGGTGAGCTGACAGTCCCTGCGACAGTATATGACGGAGAAGATTACAGTGATGTCTATAACCTCAGTGTGACCGTCATTGATATCACGCCCCCGGATCCGCCTGTTGTGACAGGAGACACACCCAATAAAGACACCACCCCGACCTGGACCTGGGTAAGTGGCGGTGGCGGAAGCGGCTGGTTCCGCTACAAGTTGGACAATGGTGATTGGAGTTCAGAAACCATAGGCACAGAATTTACACCATCAGGTGTATTATCCGAAGGTGAAGGAATTGATCACACCCTGTATGTTCAGGAGAGGGATGCTGCGGAAAACTGGTCGGATTCCGGCAGCTTTACCATTGAGATAGATAGCGCCAAGCCCTGTTCCGAGGCCTCGTCCCCGTCTGCCGCGGATGACCTGCATACGACCTTTGACATCACCTACACCTGGGATGATGTTTATGATGATGGTTCCATATGCGGGGAGGCATCCTCAGGGAGCGGGGTGAGCAAGGTTGACCTTTATGTCATGGGCCCGGGTGAGTCCAGCTATACCCTGACGGACACGGACAACGAAGGGTCTATTGACGGGATTTTTCAGTACACTGTGACGACCGAGGGCTTCTACCGCTTCAAGACCATTGCCACTGACAGGGCAGGCAATGTGGAATACAAGACATCTGAGAGTTATGACACGGAAACCATTTACGCGTCGGAGTTTGCAGGCTATGCCATCCTGGCGGTGGGTGAAATTGGTGGGGATCCGGGCGGGCTGATCAGTCACACCTTGACGGCCAATAATGTTTACAGACACCTTGTAAACCGTAATTTTACCCTCGTAGACGATCCCGAAGACCCTCTTGATTTTATCAAGTATTTTAATCCATACGTCACGGTGCAGACCGGTGAGGATGACTACAGTGAAGGGGAAACTATCAGCTACAAGACTGCCATGCAAAATGCCATTCAGCAGTGGGCACTGGATAAGATGACGGTTTTACCGGGTCCTTTATACATCATATTGGAAAATCACGGATCAACGGACAGATTTTACCTGGAGATACCTGATTATCTTGAAGCCTATGAATTGGACGGCTGGCTTGACAACCTTGAAGCGGGTCTTGCTGCTGAAGGTATTGATGAAAAAATCGTGATCATCATCGGGACATGCAATTCCGCGAGTTTTATCAATGATCTTTCAGAGCCGGGAAAAAACCGAATTATTGTCGCCAGTACGGCGGCTGACGAGCCTTCCTACCGTGGTCCCATGGAGCCTGGAGGTGTCCGGGACGGCGAGTTTTTTATAACCGCTCTTTTTGATCAGTTAGGTTTGGGATGGGATCTTAAGACCAGTTTCGAGCGTGCGGTTCAGAGTACCGAGACCCACACGGACAGCGGAGTGTCAAACAGCCCCGCCCCTTATTTTGACACGGCGGTACAACATCCTCATCTGGATGATGATGCCGACGGCCAGGGCAGCAATACATTAACCCCCGGTGGTGACGGTGATGTGGCCCAGAATATTTATTTAGGATGGGGCACTTCTGCACCTAATCCTGTTGTGGTCACGGAGGTGGGCAAGGACCCGGGGACACCTATTACCGGCGATACGGCCACTTTATGGGCAACGGTAAGTGATAAGGACCGGACATCCAGTGTGTGGGTGGAGATCAGGGAACCTGGAACGATTTTGGAAGGAGATGAGGAGCATCAGATTGTTGATCTTATTGAGGTTGAGCTTATCTGGAATGCGACGGAGAGTCGATACGATGCCACTTATAATCAGTTCACGGAAGAGGGAAGATACACCCTATTTTTCTATGCGAAGGACAACACGGGCATCATATCACCGTTTAAAAAGACATATCTGTATAAATCCACAAGCACCAATGATCCACCCGGTGTCTTTAATCTTCTGGCCCCGGCGAATGGTTCTGACACCACAACCACAGCAGGTCTTGGTGCCGGCTGGGAGGTTTCGGTGGATCCTGACGGAGATAATGTGACCTACACCCTGGAAATCCGGCATGACCCTGGAGATACAAGGTGGG
>CAZENC010000375.1:0-3258 GCA_964513115.1 uncultured Desulfobacteraceae bacterium
GTGGTTCCAGACGGAGCAACGCCCTTCATCACAAACAGGCAGAAGCCGAAAGGAGGTGTTTTCAGCCCTATCTCCATATTAATAAGCGTCAGCAGTCCGAACCATAGTAAATCAATACCAAGTATGCGTAGAATGGGTAAAAAAATGGGGAAGGTGATCATCATTATAGATACCTGCTCCATAAAGGAACCAAGGACGAGGAGGAGTAATTGCATAGCAATGAAAAGCACCATAGGAGGAAGCGAAAGACCTACTACGAATTCAGCCAAACCTTTTGTAGCCCCACTGAAGGCTAAAATCTGGCTAAAGGCAACCGAGCCAGTGAGAATGATAAACATCATAACAACAATTTGAAGTGTGCCCATAAAGGATTTTTTTACTGCTTCCCAGCTCAGAGCTTTATAAATAGCAGTCAAAATAATGATAACTACAACTGCCAAGGCTGATGCCTCTGTCGGATCAGCAATCCCCAGTATAATGAAACCGATAACGACGAGTATTACAATTCCGAAAGGGAGTACAT
The DNA here is from genome assembly GCA_964513115.1 of uncultured Desulfobacteraceae bacterium. Taxonomy (GTDB): domain Bacteria; phylum Desulfobacterota; class DSM-4660; order Desulfatiglandales; family Desulfatiglandaceae; genus JAFDHL01. The sequence continues at coordinate 524 of CAZENC010000375.1, forward strand.
AACGTACTGTGTCTATAACTTTTCGGGACAAAGGAATGCGCGCTGGTATATAGGATGGTGCTATATCGGGCTGAAGCTTGCATCTGATGATAATATATGCAACATACAAAGCGGCCATCAGTAGTCCAGGAATGACGCCAGCAAGTAAGATCTTGCCCACCGATATTTGGGCCAGAGTTGCTAGGATAACTGCCAGGGCACTGGGTGGGATTATCATGGCCAGGGCCCCACTCATACAGCTCCCTATAGATATGGGTTTCTTGTATCCGCGGTTCTCCATCTCTTGTGTCATGATTGAACCCAGCATAGCAGTTGTTCCCAGACTAGAACCGCTCAATGTAGATAGTAGAGTTGCCGATGCTATGCTTACTAAACCTAATCTGCCCGGTAGACGTCCCATCCATTGATCTAGAACATTTATTATATTAACGAAGACTTTTGAATGGAACAAGATCTCGCCCATGAGTACAAACATGACTACTGTAGAGAGGGGGAACGAACTCACTGAGCTATACATCCTAAGCACAAGCTGGTGAAGTCCCAGCTCACCACCCCACAGGAAAAACGCTCCAACGATATTTATGGCAATAAAGCAGAAGGCTACCGGTAATCCAGTTAGCAAGAGAATTGATAATGCAGCAAAAATAAGAATTAAGGTTATCCACCATTCCATCATGTGGCCTTGCTATGAAATACTCTGCTTATTGCTTTGCTAGGGTTTTCCACTCTCTTAAAAAAGCATACGTCTGTCTCAGAAACTGAATTGAAAGCATGAAACAGCCTATGGGGATAAAGAGAAGGAGCGGCGCCTTAGGGATATCCAAATATCCAGGTATTATGATACCTGCATGAAAGTGATCAACAGTAATTCCTATGCCAGCCCAGGTGATTATGAGACAGATAATCGTACCTACTGCCGACGTCGCCATACCGATCAAGGCCCTAGTTTTTGGATGTAACCGTATATAAACTATATCAACTGAAATATGACCATTTTTCTTAAGCAACCAAGCGGCACCAAGAAAGGCAATCAGGTATACCATACACTCTGAAACTTCCCATACCCATGCTGGTGGATTATGAATGGCGTATCTCATCAAAACCTCATAGCACAGAATCCCAACCAAACCGATTATGACAAGTGCGGCAAGAAAAGCCAAAAATTTTACAATACGGTCACACACCACCCCAGCTCTTTCTAACAGGTTGTCAATTTGAGCACTTGACATTAAACCCCCCATGTTTGTTAGCCGTTACGGATATGTTTTAGGATCCTGTTGGACCTTAGAGATGAAGAACCCCAAATCATCCCCACATCAAGGAGAACCTTTAGGCAGGCCTATAATGCCGAGATAGGGGTTGATGTGGGCGACTTGCTTACGCTTGAAAGTCTTGCCTTCCAAAGACCCACCAACAGATCAAACCTGCCCCAGAGAATCCGGGGGCATTACCGGTTGGCTAAAATCCTTATTGTCAGCTCACTGTGGTGTCCCTTTTCTGAAGAACAATACCCTCTCATAATTCCGGGTTTTGCGCAGGTCTGTTGCCTCGTTGACAGGACAGACCTGCGCCTGAAAGCCTTAAGGATATCGGTAAAGACCTACGGACTCAGTCGATTTATGAATCAGTGATTTCTGTCTAGGGGCTCGAAGGCAAAATCAAACTCAACTGTCTGGCACTAATCACAGGAGCGCCAGACTCCGAGCCCGGGTTCATTCCTTGTTGCAGCTAGAATCTTTGTCCTATTTCTCAAAAAGGGCTTTCTTGGTCAGCATTTTCCGTAACTTAGCAGCATACTCTGGCGCGCCCTTTAGTACCTCTTCCCAAGTGGTTTCATAGGCGAGATTGTAGAACAGCTCCGCGTCCTTTGGCGGAAGGCTAATGACTTGCACGCCCGCCTTTGCTATCGTATATTCCTCGGCTTCCGTAATCCACATCTGATCAGCGGGACCCCAGTATTCCATTATTTTCGACACATCCATCAGTAATTCTTGCAAATGCTTCGGTAGCTTGTTCCAAACGTCCAGATTAATGACGCTTACTGCCTCGGCCTGGAAGACCTCGGGCTCAATCTTGTATTTGGTCACTTCGTGCCACGCATAGCCAGTAATACCGAAGGTCGGGAACATAAAACCGTCGATTATGTGCCGCTCCATAGCCTGATAAATCTCAGGGGGTGGCATGGTGATCGGGGATGCACCCAATTTCTTTGTAAAAGGTGCATATAGCGACATTACTCGAATGTTTAGGCCTTTAAAATCTTCGATTTTCTCAATCTTTTTGTTAGTATAGAAGTTAAAACCCCAGCCGCCATGAGGTCTGCCTAAATACTTAGCATTGGCAAACTTACGAAAAAGCTCGTCGTATACCTCAAAAGCGCCAGTCTCCCGCTCTTTCCAAGCAGGAATCTCACTAAGCCCGCTGATATCAGCAGCAATTCCCATCAGAGGCTTGAACCAAGAGCCGGGTTCGGTTGGGAGTATATCTACTACACCCTTTTTTAATGCCTCAGGCTGATCAAAGCTTGGAATTACCTCGGGGCCGCCCAGGAATTTAATAATGAGTTCACCTTTTGCTCGTTTGTTTACCATATCAATAAACGGCTGATTCGTGGTACAATGCGGATTATCAGGGGCTAAATGACTTACTGTTTTGAGCACGATAGGTTCTTTGGCCCCTCCAGAAGATGGTATGAATAGTAATAAAATCATAAAACAACTGACAGCCATCAGCAC
>CAZENC010000376.1:0-3235 GCA_964513115.1 uncultured Desulfobacteraceae bacterium
TTTTTATGCCCCTTTTAAGCGAAAACAATTTTTTGCCCGATCTTGACGCGATACCAGGTGAGACAGCCTCGCGGGCAAGAATCATGTTTATAAATTATCCAAATAATCCTACATCGGCAGTGGCTGACCTGGGGTTTTTCGACAGGGTTGTAGAATTTGCAAGAGAGAATGAGATCCTGGTATGCCATGATGCAGCCTACACGGAGATGTCATTTGACGGCTTTCGTGCCCCCAGCTTTCTGGAAGCCGACGGAGCCATGGAGGTAGGAGTCGAGTTTCATTCACTTTCAAAGACCTATAATATGACCGGCTGGCGAATAGGTTTTGCCGTGGGGAACAGTAAAGCCATAGAAGGACTTGGAGCTATCAAGAGCAATATTGATTCAGGTGTTTTTCAGGCTGTCCAGTTAGCCGGCATAGAGGCTATCAGGGGAGACCAGTCCTGTGTAAGGGAAATGGTCCAGGTTTATACCAAACGGAGGGATTTAATGGTCAAAGGACTCAGGGATGCCGGATATGAGGTTGAATCCCCTAAGGCCACCTTCTATCTCTGGGTCAGGGTTCCTGAAGGTCACACATCCACAGAGGTCGCGACTCGATTGCTGGAAAATGCAGGCCTGGTAGTGACCCCCGGCAATGGCTTTGGGGAGCCCGGGGAGGGTTATTTCCGTATCGCTCTGACCCAGAAAAGGGAAAGACTCGCGGAGGCCGTGCAAAGAATCAAGACAGTGGTTTTTTAGGGATGCTAAATCAAGTCCGTATGAAAGAACATCATGAAGGGTAATGACCCGAACATGAAAACAGCCTATATCGGGGTAGGGTCGAACCTTGGTGATAAGCTGAAAAACTGTCTCACGGCCATAGACCTGGTCGATAAGATAACCGGTTGCAGCGTGGAAAAAAAATCTCGCTTTTACCGGACACAGCCTGTAGGAGTGGAAGATCAGGACTGGTATTTAAACGCCGTGATTTCTCTGCGCGCGGAAATTCATGCGCGGGACCTGCTTAAGGGCCTCTTGGCCATTGAGGCGGGTATTGGTAGGATAAGGAAGAAAAAATGGGAATCGCGGCCTATTGACCTCGATATCCTTTTGCTTGGACAGGATGTGATTAACGGAAAATACCTGACTATACCTCATCCTCGAATGCATTTGAGAAGATTTGTCCTGGTACCAATGGCGGAATTGGCGCCTGACCTGATTCATCCTGTGCTAAATGAGACAATGGCCGAGTTGCTCGATGGCTTTTCGGGGGAAGAGCAGACGGTGATCCCCTTAATGGAGGTGTAAATGCGGCTTATTATTCTCGCACTTCTCGGTTACTTGCTCTACCGACTGATACGCGGGTTTTTTAAATCAGGTCAAAGGATCACGAGAACCGAGAACGGTGGGATTATAGATGAGATGGTACAGGATCCTGTTTGCAAGACATATATTCCTTTAAGAGATGCCCAAAGAAGAATCATAGACGGAAGGGAACATTTTTTTTGTTCTAAGGAGTGTGCTGATAGGTTTCAGTCGGAAGGCGAAAGTAAGCAGTAGACAGTAGGCAGTAAGCACCACTGTGAATACCAGACCAAGTGAATAATGACAAATTCTAAACACGAAATGAGAAATAAATTCGAAATCCGAAGCACGAAATTCGAAACAATATCGAATGACAGAAATTCAAATGTCTTAAACAACATGCCTTGTCTTTTGTGCCTCCATTTTCCTTGTTTTTGTCATTGAAATATTAGATATTCGGATTTTAAACTAACTTTTTCGAGACACAAAACTTAGCTAAATTATTTAAATTATTTCCGGGACGCAATATTAGTTTACCCGCCTTCGCAGAAAGCCCCGTCCGGAAGCGCGGGGAGCTTCACTTTTAACTAAAAAAGGGAGGGCTTATGAAGTTTTTTATTGATACGGCAAACATAGAGGAGATTACGAAGGCAAATGAACTGGGCATGGTTGACGGTGTGACCACCAATCCAAGCCTTGTCGCCAAGGAAGGTCGTGAGTTCAAAGGACTCTTAAAAGAGATATGTGACCTGGTAGATGGTCCGGTGAGCGCCGAAGTGGTCAGCGTGGATACAGAGGGGATGGTCCGGGAGGCCAGGGAGCTGGCCGGAATGGCAGATAATATTGTTGTGAAGATACCGCTGATAGAAGAGGGATTAAAGGCCGTAAAGATATTGGCTCAGGAGGGAATCAAGACCAATGTGACCCTCTGCTTTTCCGCTGTACAGGCATTGATGGCAGCAAAGGCAGGGGCCGCTTATATCAGTCCATTTGTGGGGAGACTGGATGATATCAGCCACAGGGGCATGGAACTGGCAGAACAGATTATCGAGATCTATGAAAATTATGGGTTTGAAACCGAAGTTATAGTTGCAAGCGTCAGAAACCCCCTCCATGTTCTGGATGCGGCCCTTATGGGAGCGGATATTGCGACAATTCCGTTTAAGGTCATCAGACAGCTAATAAAGCATCCGCTTACGGACATCGGCCTGGAAAATTTCCTTGCCGACTGGAAGAAGCAGGGGTAGCAGATGTCTGGAAGGAGGTTGGTACGGCTTTTTGTAGTGGGTCTTGGTCTCTTATTGTGGACCGGTTATCCGGTATCGGCGGATGTGTACCGCTACGTGGACAAGAACGGGGTCTGGCATTTTACAAACATCAAGAATGATAGCCGGTACAAGATTTACATGCGGACGCCAAGGGAGACGCCGACTGAGTATATTGAAAAATACGCAGGTATGATCAAACAGGCATCAAGACGGTTCGGGATAGAGCCCTCCTTGATAAAGGCGGTTATCAAGGCCGAATCTGACTTTAACCATCGAGCGGTTTCCCGCAAGGGCGCACAGGGATTGATGCAACTGATGCCCAAGACTGCGGATCAAATGGATGTGGACAATCCTTTTAATCCGGAGGAGAATATTTTTGGAGGTGCCCAGTACCTGAGCGTTTTATTGAAGCGTTTTAAAAACAATAAGCGCTTGGCCCTAGCCGCCTATAATGCCGGCCCTGAAAAAGTGGAGTCCTATCGGGGGGTACCTCCCTACAAAGAGACAAGGATGTTTGTAAAAAAGGTGCTTGATTATTACCGGTTATATAACCAAAAGGCTAAGTGATTTTTTTTACCCGCCTTCGCAGAAAGCCCCGCGCGGAAGCGCGGGGAGCTTCACAGTAGGTTTTTTGATTTAATACGGAAAAGGAAACTGTTCATAATTCGGCATTCTGAATCC
>CAZENC010000377.1:0-3227 GCA_964513115.1 uncultured Desulfobacteraceae bacterium
GTATTATCGAAAACCTTTTTGGCGGGTATGTGTCACTCGAATTCAAATCCATTGTTGCATTTGGGATCATTGTGCTGGTTCTGTGTTTTAAACCGAGCGGGCTTTTCGCAAGGCATTATGTAAGGAAGGTATGAGCGAGAATACGGACAAACAGCTATGACTAATGACAGCTTTTTTTCTATACATAACCTGAGCATCAGCTTTGGTGGTCTAATGGCCGTGGACAACGTCAGCTTTGATGTATCACCCGGTTCAATATTTTCCATTATTGGACCCAACGGGGCCGGCAAGACCACCATATTTAACTGTATAAGCGGTCTTTATTCGCCTGATTCAGGGAAAATTATTTTTCAGGGCAAGAACATAATAGGGCTCAAACCTCACAAAATTGCCCGAAAGGGGATCGCCAGGACTTTCCAGAATATTGAGCTTTTTTCCAGGATGACCACCATGGAAAACCTTATGTTAGGCCGGCATATCCACATGAAAACAGGTATCTGGAGCGGTGCCACGTTTTACAGGAGAGGTTCCAAGGCGGCCCAGGAAGAGATAAAACACAGGGAGCGCGTGGAAAATATCATTGACCTGCTCGATCTCCAGGCGGCCCGGAATCAGTTTGTAGGAGGTCTCCCTTACGGTACCCAGAAGTTGATCGAACTTGGCAGGGCCCTGGCATTGGAGCCTCAGCTTCTTCTTCTTGACGAACCTTCCGCCGGCATGAACTCCGAGGAAAAGCAGGATCTGATTTTCTGGATAAAGGATATACAGGACGAACTGGGTGTCACGATCCTGTTGATTGAGCATGACATGAAGCTGATAATGGATATTTCTGACCGTATCCTTGCTATAAATTTCGGAAAACCCATTACAGAAGGGACCCCTGCCGAGGTACAGAAACACCCGGAGGTCTTGAAGGCCTATCTGGGGGAGGACGAAGCCATTGGGCACGCTGCTTGAGATAAAGAACATAGAGACATTTTATACGTTGATATATGCCTTGCGGGGTGTATCTCTTACTGTAGAGGAAGGAACAATCACTGCTATCCTGGGAAATAATGGTGCAGGGAAATCGACAATTCTAAAGACTGTGATGGGCCTTTTGGATGATCAGCCGGACAAAGGTACCATAGAGTTCATGGGGAAAAGGATTGACGGAAAGGATCCCGAAGTAATTGTGAGAATGGGGCTGTCATATGTGCCTGAAGGAAGAGAGGTCTTTGAAGAACTAAGTGTCAGGGAGAATCTCCTCATGGGCGCCTATATTAGAAGAGATCGTGCGGGGATCAGGAAAGACTTCGAACAGATATACGGTTATTTCCCCGTCCTTAGAGAGAGAGAGGACCAGTGGGCCGGGACACTGTCAGGAGGCGAGCAGCAAATGCTGGCCATTGGACGGGCCCTGATGAACAGGCCAAAGCTCCTCTTCCTTGATGAACCCTCGCTGGGGCTTTCTCCTATTTTAGTCAAGGAAATTTTCCAGATTATCAGGACTATCAATAACGAAGGCGCAACTATATTATTAGTGGAACAGAACGCCCGCATGGCCTTGGCCATCTCCGATATAGGCCTTATTTTGGAAAACGGACGTTTTGTGATGAAGGGAAAGTCCAAGGAACTGATGGAAGACAAAGATGTACAGGAATTTTACATGGGAATGAGGTCAGAAGAATCCGCAAAAGGATATCAACGCTGGAAGAGAAAGAAAAGATGGAGATAAATTTCCGTCCAGAAATGGCCCTTTTCCACAATCTCGGCGTCAATCTGCGGGGTTGCTTGTGCGGCGTACTCAAGGTACGCTTTCGCACAATCCCTTGATATCCTTGGCCTTGCGAAAAATTACTCGTTTCTGATCCGGAAATTTCAGTGTAACAACCAGGAATGCCAGGATGGAGATTAACTACGAATGACTATAGAAGTTGTCGCGCAGGTATTCAAACAGACTGCCGAGAAATATGGCGACCGGGTGTCCATGCGCAAAAAGGAGTATGGTCTCTGGCACGATATCTCATGGAATGAGCTTTACACGAAGGTCAGGCATGTCGGCTCGGCTTTAATATCAATGGGTCTTAAAAAGGGGGAGTGTGTCTCCATTATCGGGGATAATTGCCCAGAATGGGTGATTATCGATCTGGGTATTCAGTGTGTTGGGGGTGTGGCTGTCGGAGTATATTCAACAAATGCATGGCCCCAGGTAGAGTATGTAGTAGAGAACTCCGAATCCAGATTTTTCTTTGTAGAAAACGAAGAGCAATTAGACAAATGGCTTCATTTCAGGGATAATGCGCCCTTGCTCAAAAAGGTGATTGTATGGGACCTTGAGGGATTAAGGCACTTTGAGGACCCTATGGTAATGACCTATGACGATATCCTGGAAATGGGCCGTCAGGTTGTGGAAGATGATCCCGACCTATTTGACAAACGCATGGCCGAGATAACGCCTGAGGATCTCTCCGTTCTCATTTATACCTCGGGCACAACGGGACCACCAAAAGGCGCCATGCTGACCCACAGAAACGTAACCTGGATGGGTAGGGCTATTGTAGAGGATAACCCTGTATATGACACGGATGAAGTCATGTCCTTCTTGCCCCTGTGTCATATCTTTGAACGCCTCTTTTCGGTTTTTGCGCAGATTACCCACGGGTATACGGTCAACTTCATAGAGAGCTTGGATACGGTGATGGATAATATGAGGGAAATATCACCGACTGTTGGCTATGCTGTTCCCCGTATCTGGGAAAAATACATGTCTGCCGTGTATATCAAAATGTCGGATGCCACCTGGTTTAAAAGGCTCGTTTTCGGCATTTCCTATAAAATAGGAAAGAATCGGGCCACCCTGAGAATGAATTTCAAGCAGGTTCCCTTGTACCTCGAGATCTTATTTCAGCTTGCCTATTTTATGGTATTTAGGAAGCTTAAAGAAAGGCTCGGATTTGATCGGTTGCGCATAGCCTATTCGGGTGCCGCGCCGATCGCGCCGGATGTACTACATTTTTTCCAGTCTATAGGCGTTAACCTGGTTGAGGGTTACGGCCAGACAGAAGATACCGGGGTTACTTGTGTTTCTCCTGCGGGAAAGGTCAAGTTTGGAACCGTAGGCCCGCCTCTTCCGGGTACGGAGGTTAAAATCGCAGAAGACGGAGAGATACTGGTGAAATCTCCTTCTGTGTTTAAGGGATATTACGGCAATCCGGAGTCAACCGCGGAGACAATAAAGGACGGAT
>CAZENC010000378.1:0-3203 GCA_964513115.1 uncultured Desulfobacteraceae bacterium
AAACTACCTTTGGTCTAATAATTAACAAATAAAATATTTTGTCAATAAATATTTTTCTTGAATTCAAAGGAAATTTCTATTATTTAGTCAATAAAAGAAAAGGGGAAAAGGATGCATAATTTCAAGCCAATTAAACAGCCTAGAATTTCCGAAGAGGTTTTTAATCAACTCAAAGAGGCAATTTTGTCCAATGATTTTAGGCCGGGAGAAAAATTGCCCTCGGAAAGAGACTTATCAAAACAATTTCAGGTTAGTCGCGTTGCTATAAGAGAGGCTATCAGGGCGCTTGAAAATAATGGTTTTGTTTCGATTCGCCAGGGTGCGGCCGGGGGCGCATTTGTGACCGATTTGACATTCGAACAATTGGCTAGCGCTTGCCTTGACCTATTCCTGGCTAATAAGATTTCAATCCATGAACTGCATCAAGTTCGTATTCTTATTGAACCCGAGGTGGCCCGTTTAGCAACCTTGAATACCACCCCTGAATTTACCAAACGCCTGCTGGAGGCTTTTGAGGCTGAGCATCCACCCGGAGCCTCGCTAACTGAAGATATTGCATCCGCCACTAAAGTCCATTTCGTACTGGCGGAGATGTGCGGTAATCGTTTTTTAGAGGCCATTGTCAATTCAGTTATTAAACTGAACGCCAAGATTCTAGAGGAGATCAAACCCAATCCGCCCTACATTATCCATCCCCCGGGATTGCATCGTCCCATTATTGAGGCTGTATTAGCTGGCGATCCCAAAGCCGCCTCTGAAGCCATGAGAAATCACGCTGCCATATTTTATGATAATCTAATGAGTCTGGAAAAGGAATACCGCGAGCGGGTAAATTTGTGAGAAGTCCTGAATCTCAAAAATCAGGTCTTAAGTGCTTTAAGCTGATCAGTCAAAAAACAGGGGTTACACTACCTGTAATTCAATACATTTAAAAATCTGCTAATGTTTCTCAAGAGCCAAGAGTAGACCCCTATTGCAGCTATTTGCCAGGAGTCATGATTCTTGCATGATTTGTAGATCGAAAACTGGGGAGGCGGGAATTTTCTTGTCCCGCTAAAAAAAGGAGCCATCAGTAGCGGCCAAGTTAGCGGCCTTTTTATCTTCCTTGCCGCCAAAATCAATGGAGAAAAGCCCTATAATAGTCCTTTCAAGGTTATTCGACAGCTCCAGCCGGTTGCTTTTAAACTTTAAGCCGAATTTAACATCCCTGTCTAAACTGGGAATAGGAATTTTGAATTTAAAATCTCCTCCATTCTTTAACTCCATAGCCTTCAAAACAAAACCAGGGACCCATTTGGCAGGAAAAGCCATACCTAAGCTATAGGTTTTTTCGCCGCCCTTGACCCCAATATCAGAAACATCGCCAAGGTCATGAGGTGATCTTTCAACCATTGACTTTCCATGACGACCCCTGCCAAGAACGGGGGCTTTCTTTTGCTTTTTAATTTCAGGAAAAATAGGGGTTTCAGATAAGGGAAAAAGAGATGTCACACGTTGCGTTCCGGCGGTTTTTGTCTTCGCAACCGCTTCCTGCCGGTCCTGATTAACTAAAATTGTCTTCTTGTCAGGATAACATCTTGGCACAGGAATGTTTGCCCAAGGCTCTTTTACCATTCTCATGCCTACCATTTTTCCATTCCTGTCACGGATTATGTAAGTGGTTATTCCGTCCTTGGAGCAGAATCTCGCCCAATTTTTATCTGTTCCATGAAGAGTGCTGATCTTCTGATTACTCTGGGTCTCCTTCTGTGTAGAAACCAGGCCCGTCGTGCAACCAAAAAATAGCATATGGAGCGAAGTAAACGAGAATAGTGCTCCTAAAACCACATACTTTTTCACTCTATTATCCTCCCCGATTCTATTTAAAGAAGGAAGGGTTTTAAATGTTTCAGGTTAAATGGGGTTAGCTATAAATCCTCAACAGAACATACAGTCCTGTCAGAAGATGAATACGCAAATTTTGAGATATTTTTACAAAAAGGAACCTCCTCAATAGAGGTTAACGGATAGAAGAGAATATTTCCGTTAAATAAAACGACAAAAAATTTTTTATGTCAAGAAAAATCTTCAAAAAACCAGTGGTTTTGACCTGATGAAAAAAACGGGGTTTTAGCACCGCATACCCCTTTTTTTTGGTCCCAGGTTCTCTTTTTCAACCGCATAGGCCATTTCCACCCACTCGCACAAAAGAGGCCGGGTTTCCCTGGGGTCTATGATATCCTCAATACCAAACGACTCTGCCGTTCGGAAAGGTGAAGAGACGGCCCGATAGGCCTCTTGCAGTTCATTCAGATACGCCTCCGGATCTTCTGAAGATTCGATTTCTTTGCGGTGTGCCGCATACACGCCGCCTTCGACCGGTATGTTTCCCCAGACCGCAGAGGGCCATGCATACTGCCAGCTAAAACGCATGGCGGTTCTCTGGGCCGCACCGGCCACGCCGAAACACTTTCTCAAATAGAGAACCGCAACGGGAATCGTGGCCTGATAAATGGCAAAGCTTGCCCTCACGCCTTTTCGTATAGTCCCGTACAGCTCGCTTTTCTTTCCAACAGTAAAACCGGGCTGATCCGAAAAATTAATGATCGGCAGATGGAATGTATCGCACATATCCACAAACCGCTGAAATTTTTCAGCCACATCATAGTTAAAAGACCCTCCAAGGAACCTCGGGTCATTGGCCAGTACGCCCACCGGATATCCATTCAACCGGGCAAAGGCCGTTATCTGAGATCGACCCTGATATTTCCCGATCTCGAAAATAGAATTTTTGTCCAGGACCAGGCTCAGGATCTTTCGCATGTCATAAGTCTTTCTCACGTCCCGGGGAATAATAGAGGTAAGTGACTGTTCGCTTCGCTTCGGGTCATCCTGATCCGCATGCCTTCGTGTGGGCATGTTCCACACATTGGGAGGCAGATAGGACAAAAAGGTCTTTATCTGGTTTAGGGCATCTTTCTCGTTATCGGCCTCGTTATCCACAACGCCCGTGAGGCGGGTATGGACTTTGTATCCCCCCAGTTCCTCCTTGGTCGTTTCTTCGCCAAATGCCGATCTCACCAAAGGGGGGCCGCCCACGAAGACCTGTGACTGCTCCTTGACCATCACGGAAAAATGGCTCTTGACCATAAAAAGGGCCCCCAGACCGGCAATGGCCCCAAAACCCGCCGCCGCCACCGGGACCTCGGACAGGGCCTCGTTTT
>CAZENC010000379.1:0-3190 GCA_964513115.1 uncultured Desulfobacteraceae bacterium
TGAGTTTGATGAATTGCGTATCCCTGCTTCGGATAAAGCCATTGGTCAATACATTCCCAGGCCGACAGGAAGAAAGGTAAGACTCAAGTTTAACAATAAAATGTTCAAGGCGTTGAAGCCATGAATTCACTTGGTAGTATTGGATACCAGTAGTGATTGAAAATCCAGTTTAAGCATCAGTATAAACGGATTTGTAAAACATCCTCCTCCTGGTTTTATAGAGGCATAACGATGAATATCCTTTTGAAACTGAAGTGATAAAATGAATGGGAGACAGCGATGATCAAGCGAGGTGAAAATTAATCCCGGTAAATCTGGACCTATTTTCCTGGAAGTCCGTCAGAAAAAATAAAGAGGTAAGAAATAATCCTGGACTTATCCCGAGGCCCAGGACTCTATACAATATATATATAAGGAGCATATCATGAGCTACGTTATTCTCTGGCTTTCATGTCTGGCAACAGGGATTCTTATCGTCGCCTTTACCGTCGCCTTGTCCACTCGACGTAAAAAACCTTTCTGGCAGCGGTCGTTGCCATTGCTTGTAGCATTGGCTCTGCTTTTCTGGAGTGCCTTAATCACCTTTATATTCGGGCTTTTTTGGGGATGGAACATCAGCCCATTATGGCTGTTCCCTTACGCGCTGTCGCTGAGTGTCGCATTTATTGTCTGTGCATTTTTCGTCCTGCGAAAGGGCCTTAGAAAAAAAGGCGAGGAACATGTAGGCCGGACCTGGCCGAGGGCCAGGCTTGCAGCGGCCTTGGGACTCGTCCTGAGCCTCAACATAGCCACATATCTTTTTATCGATCTCGGCATGCGAATGAAAATGTCTGACCTATGGGCCGAGGCAACAGCCAGGGCTGTCAGCGTTTTACCGCCAAAACTGCCGGAATCTCAGAATGCGGCCCGTTTTTATGCTCGGGCGTATGAGACCCTTACTGGAGAAACTTTATATTATAATGAGACGGAAAAAACAGACTATCGTAAAATCAAAAAATTACCAAATTGGTTTTATCAGAGTAATGACCCGGATTTTGATCCAGGCAGATCTGAAATCAGCCAATTTCTTCAAGAAAACAAAGAGGTTGTAGACCTGCTGTATAAGGCCGTAGCCTTATCCGGGTACAATCAGGATATCCACGTGGAGACAATGTTGCTATCGCCATACCCTCGATTTTTCTTCGGCGACTTCGCCAAACTTTTGAACCTCTCCGCCCGATCCAAAATACGGACTGGGGATCCCGAGGGTGCGATAAATGATCTTGACGATATTGTGCGCATGGCCGAACATCTTTTGAGTACGAATTTTCTATGCTCCTGGGCATATGCATTAGACAGAATCAGGACCGCTGGATTGGAATATGTCCTGGCCCATATCCCATTTTCAGGGAAGATTCTGATCGATACACCAGTCAAAAGATCAGCTTCTGTTAAGCCACATTTTTTAAACGCCTTTCGCCTGGAGGAGGCAGCCGAACTTCAATTTTTTGCCTCCTTTGGTAAGGATGCCCTCGGGGCAATGAAGAGATATCATGAAACGATCGCCGCCTATAAAGCCATGCCAATTTTTTTCCAGATTCTAAACCACATTAAATGGATGGGCGCTCCTGTTACACAGTTCTATCGTGTATTTTTTGCCCGGGCTGATCTGGAGTACTTCCCCCAAGAATGGGCTAAGGCACTCGAATTGGCAGCTATACCTTATCCCCAGGTACAAAATGATCTGCGTGCCTGGGAAAAATCCTATGAAACAGAACCCTGCGGCCCATATGCTAAATTTATTTTGGGTTATAATAGGATGGATGCCCTTAAATACGAGATCTGGATAATGAACAGAATGGAAGCCTGCCGTGGTTTGGCCGATCTGGCCTTGGCGGCCACAGCATACAGGGTAGCTCGAGGGCACTATCCATCCAGGCTCGAAGATCTTGTCCCGGATTATATCGAGGATATACCCTTTGACCCTTTTGACGGAAAACCACTCAAGATAAATAAAGTGCATGGCGGCCTGGACCTTTACAGCGTGGGGCCTGACCCGAAGTATTTGGAGGAAGGTTCAAGATGGGGAGTACCGCCGATCCACTTTTATCTCGGTCGAGAAGCATATGAAAAATATAGGGTTGAGCCTGCGAAGCTGAAAAGAGCGCAAGAGGAGGAGGAAAGGAAAGAACGGGAAAGGAAGCGGATGGAGCGGGAAAAAAAGAGGAAAACTAAACCTGGCACCATTCTAAAAAAGAAAAGAAAGCCGAAGAGAAAGAAGTGAAATAATAAATCAAGAACTCAAAGACAAAATTGATGAATTGCACCGAAAACTGAACCGACGGGACATAGTACCGGAAGCTGTTATTGAAGAAACAGCCTTCATTCCCGTCTGGTTTGTTATATTAATAATATTATCGGGCTCTATTTAAGCTCCGATTTTGATGGCACCCCAACGTTCCATGAGGTTTGGGTACAATGAAATCTCAATATTTCAACCGAACTTAGGAAAAGGCAAGTCATTTTAGAAAGGAAATTTTAAAAATTAAAGGAGGGTATTATGAATAGAGTAATAATAGCTTTGGCGTTAATCCTTTTTAGCTCCAGCACATTTGCTCAGGAAGCAAAAAAAACTGACTATGCCGCATATTTTCAGGATGGAGGCACTTATGTGCAATCTATGTGGTTTGAGGACAGCATAAAAAATAATTATGAAGTGTTGAAAAAAATTGAAAAATTAAAAGGTACCGAAATTGAAGAGGTGAAAGATTTGCTGATTAGAAGGATAAACGCTACCCTCTATACCCTTGGTGGTATGATTGAAGACATTGAAAAAGGAGAAATTTTGTCTTCTCATTTTTATGAATACCAAAAAAATGAAGAACAAAGGATGAGTAAAGCACTTGAGGAATCGCTTGGTAGTAAAAAATACTCCGAAATAATGAGCACATTAGATGAAACAAAATTTTGGAAAAATCTTAAGGATGAGAGAGAAATGAAAAACTGGAAATTGAAACATAAAAACAAAAAAATAATAAACAGAATGGAACAGAAGATAGAGCTCGCATTGGATACTTATATCAAGTATGGAAATATTTTTAAGATGGAGTGATTGATGTTCGAACATACCCACATATTCAATCCGGTCGTTCATGTATATCATTAAGCGGAGGAAATTATGGAAAAGAGAAATGCATCACAACAAACTATA
>CAZENC010000380.1:0-3188 GCA_964513115.1 uncultured Desulfobacteraceae bacterium
AATTTATCACGCTGAATGTATGAGATTTGGATGAAATATGAAAGTGGGAGAGAATCCTTTATATTAAATGGTGGCAAGGTATATGGAATTAGCGACTGAAGTCGTTTTGGAACCAATGTCCTCATTTAGTGGACGAATTGAGAAGTTTAAAGATGCGGGATATTTTCATGATATCCCAATGTCATGGAGCCTGGAGATATTGGCAAGATATTCAACTTTTCATTTGGCAATGAAGCCTATTATTTTTATGGGTGAAATGATTTGTGATTTGTTCTTGTAAAGGAACTCTTCAGAAAGAATTTCCCTGGAAAAGCATCAAAGCAGTACTTTCAAATCTGGGTTTCTGCAAAGCGAACTTGCGCAAGAAAGGCAAATGTTGGATTTTTTCTCATAGCGCTTGCGTTTTCAAGATAGATATTAAGGGAAGGGTAATTTTAGAGGCTTTTGGAACCTGATGAGAGATGTATTTGCATCTCCTTAGCTCCGCGCGGAATGCGAACGCATACATGCCCCATTTGACCTTCCACTCTTCTTCTTGTCAGAACGACTGTCGAAGAAAACTTGTCGGCAGCAGAATCCCTTCTTTTAGGGCTCCAGCCTTTTGGGTCTGCTGTGATGAAAATTTTTCGCGTATGTTTCTTGATTCTGGCTATGTCCTTGTCTGAGGGCAAAGGTCGTACCCCTCCAGAAAAAGGGGCAATTAAAGAAACTGCATCGGGTTCCGTCATTTTTTGCCACATAGGGGCATAGTAACCACTCTCCGCGCCATGATGGGGGGCTTTCACTATTGAAGCCCTACCGCTAGGTCGCGCAGTGGAATCTATCACGGCTCGCCATCCGAGATCCCTGTTTGAGCCTTTATCCAAATCTCCCCCCAAAAGGATGTTGAAATTTCCCGCGATTATCCAAAACGCTGCTGAGACAATATTTGGGCTCAATGAAGGTGCTTGCCGTTTCGGAGTTCCTGGCTGTGGCATGAGTTTTCTGAACTCAGCAATCGCCAAACTAAATGCTGCATCTGAAGGAGATAATGAATACAATTCCACGGGGAATGGCCTCGCCCCTCCATCCCAAACAACCAAACGTTTATTAGCTGCTGCCCAAATCAAACGCTTCGGGTAAGGTCTTTTGCCAGCATATTCAGTGAACAATTGTTCTGTAATTGCCGCAAATTCGTTAGTGCCTGAGTCATATTTCTGCGACATGAAGCGCTTTGAGTAGCTTTCTACGAATTGAGCAAATTCATTTTGAAGGAGGGCGCTTGCACACACAAAATTGGCGTCCTTGCATGTCCTTACAATTTGAGAGGTTCCTTTAATGTGATCGTCATGCCAGTGCGAAACGGCTATTAGCTTAACCGCTTGATCGGGAGGGATGCCAAGTGATTCTAAGTACTCAAGAGCAATGGGTTTTTTTGATGCCCTGCTAACACATGAATCGACTACGATCCAATCATTATTGCCCAAATGTGCAATAACACATTCACCCTTGCCTGGTCCAAATATTGAGACTTCTATCTCATCATCTTTGGGTGCTTCAAGGTTTGCAAAATTCAATTTGGCTCACGGCCTTAATAGAGTTTTCTCTTCATCGTTAAGCAAATCCGCTAATGGTCGGCTCTCTCTCTTTATCTTATCGATCTCATCTTGTTTCCAGGAAGGCAAGCGGCGGAAGATAAAGCAAGACTCACGGATCCTTTGCCCATTAGCTTTGTCCGAATAACCTATCAGCCAAATGAAAAGTGATCCTTTGGCTACGAGAGGTCTGTCTGATTTAGATAGCTCATCTATGGGGAAAGTGATCTCTTCTTCGGCTTCATCTTCCCGCATTAAATCTCGAATACGTGCTAGGCAGACATCGTTTTCGACTTCGACGACTACGCCCTCCCATTTTCTTAGTGCAATAAAACGAGACTCGGGTTTTAGCTTAGCCCCCTTGGGCATGTATCTGTTGATTTTCTGAGGTAATATCTCATCTGTTTTGCTCAAAACTGGACTAAAAGGTGGGGATTCCTTAGTCTGTACATAAGTCTCCAAAGTAGAATCCGGCTCAAAAACCCGGGATTCATACACAGGTGAAGCGAATTGTTCTAGCTCCTTCTTCAAAGAAGAATCAGCGCTTTCCTCTGCAAAGTCCACAGCCAGTGTTGTGTCATAGCTCATAAGCATCTCTTTTCTTGGCCGATATCGCTATGCTAATCCTAAAAGGCTTTCGGCGATTTTCAGGGATCGGTCAATATCAGATTTCCATCGGTCTTTTATAATTGCAATAATATTCTCAGCATTTTTTTCTTGATTTTCGTAGTGATTGTTTATATCAAGACGTATACCAGCTTCTTTTCCAAAAATTTCAGAGGCCTCGAGTTTTGTCCAAATATGACCTGGAGGTGCTTCTCTCTTGGACTCCATTATCATGCTTCGCAAACCGAGCTTATCCAATCCCAATTTTTGCCAAACATCTTTTGGTGCTAAGGCATCTCCAATGGCATGATATTTTTCTAATGAAGACGCAAGGAAGTGCATATCTCGGTTTATACCCATTGTTCTAACTTGTGTATTCTCTGCTAATTCGAGAGTCCCGACAACCAAATCCTGGAGCAATTCTGAGAAGGCAGCAGTGTCTTTAATCTGAAATGCAAATCGATCCTTTTGAACATCAAACCGGACCCATTCAAACAAGAAGCCCGAAATGTCGGGGCTTATAATTTCAACCTTACAATCTTTCATTGCGTCGGGATTGATCAGGCCATTAGCGGTAAACCAACCAGGATGGAATTTCTCCGGTGCAAAAGGTCCTCTGAGCACAACTGAAGCCGCATCTAATTTTAGCTCAAAATCCATAACTTAATCTCTATAACACATTTTTTTATCGCGAGCAATTAATTCTTAAACATTAATTCTTAAGTCATTTTCTTAGGAAGTCTTAGGACCCTTCGTTTGCCAAGAACGGTTTTTGGGTTTAGAAATTCCCTAGATAAATCAGTTTTTCCCATAAGGTCATTCAAGCCTCCAAATGTCAAGGCACCATGTCTTTTGACTGCTCATACTCCCCCAACCCTTCTCTGCAATTTCCTTGCCTTTCCATTCTCCTTTGATGGCAAAGGATTTCCGCAGGCTCTGATTTGAAGAATGTTTGTCAACTTCTTCATTCAAGCCTTTCTTAATTTCAGACAGTTTACTAAGCGCAAC
>CAZENC010000381.1:0-3187 GCA_964513115.1 uncultured Desulfobacteraceae bacterium
CGGGAAGCTGTTCTCCCTCTTTCCGGATGAATATCTTGCCCCATTCAAACAGCTTTAGCTCCTTCTCCTGATTCAGGATATTATTTTTAACGGTCGACAGAAGCCCTGGAACCAAGGATGTCCGCATTACAGATTGATCAACTGTTAGAGGATTCATAATTGGGACAAAGGACCTTAGCGGGCTTTCCTCCTTTGCGCCCAGTATATCCGCAGAATTCGGGGAAATGAAACTATAAGTTATTATTTCTGAGAATCCTAGACCGGTCATGATTGACCTTGCCTGGTCACGGATAATAAGCTCGGGTGCCTCCCTCTCTTCCGAAGGCCTGATACTTGGAATAGTCACCGGGATATTTTCGTATCCACTGAGCCTCGCCACTTCCTCTATGATGTCCGCCTCCCGGATAATATCCACACGAAAGGAGGGTGGTTTTATATTCAGCTTATCCCCATTCATATTAATGACTTCCATGCCCAGCGCCTTTAGGTATCCGATCATTTCATCCGATGGAATCGTGGTCCCTAATATGCGGTTCGCCCTAGCCACTCTAAGACTAATATCAGGAGAGGAGTAAGGCTTAGGGTAGTTGTCGATAAAGCCTCTTGCAATTTTTCCTCCAGCAAAATCTGAAATAAGTGAAACGGCCCTTTTCAGTGCGGTTGTCACTCCCTCGATATCCGCACCTCTTTCAAAACGATAAGAAGCCTCAGTTGATAGTCCGAGAAGTTTTGAGCCCCTTCGTATTGTAACTGGATCAAAAAAAGCGCTCTCTAAAAGAACATGCCGGGTCCCGGCAAAAATCTCAGAGTTAAGCCCACCCATAATACCTGCAACAGCCACTGCCCGTTTGCCGTCGCAAATCATAAGAATTTCGCTATTCAGCGTGTGCGTTTCGCCGTCAAGTGTACTGAAGATCTCCCCTTCCTGGGCTCGCCTTACCACGATCCTGTTCTCATTCAACCGATTGTAATCAAAGGCGTGTAGCGGCTGGCCCATCTCCAGCATCACATAGTTGGTTACATCCACCACGTTACTGATACTTCTTATTCCAGAGAGAAGAAGCCGGTACCTCATCCAGAACGGAGAAGAATGCAGCATGATGTCTTGAATTATACCTGCGGCGTAACGTGGACAACCCGCAGCGTCTTCGATCGTAATGCTTGTAAGATCCCCAATGTCGGGGCCTGTTTCTTCTGTTTTTGGCTCCGGCTGTCTCAGTATTTTCCCCGTGACAGCCGAAATCTCCCTGGCAATACCTATGACGCAGGCGCAATCAGGGCGATTGGGTGTTATGTCTACGTCAAAGACCCAGTCTGAAACCTCAAGAACTGAAGGCAATGGCACCCCGGGAGAACAGTCTGGCGAAAGAATCATGATACCGCTGTGGTCATCGGTCAAGCCCATTTCATCTTCCGCAAGGAGCATGCCCGTTGAATCCTCTCCCCTGATCCGGCTTTGCCTTACAACAGTACCGTCAGGAAGTTTTACACCGGGTAAGGCAAGTGGAACCATCGCCCCTTTCTCCACGTTGGGCGCGCCGCATACCACCTGTACACTTTCACGGCCGGTATCCACCTGACACAGGTATAGCCGGTCGGCCTTCGGATGAGGTTTCACGGCCAATATTTTTGCCGTCACGATTTCATCAAGGCAATTCCCTACAGCCTCAATGTCTTCAACCTCCAGACCTGTCATAGTCAGAAGCCGACCCAACTCATCCGGTGACATTTCAATATCAACGTAGTCTTTCAACCAATTCAGGCTCAGTTTCATGGACAATACTCAATAGAAGGGATAAAAAAAGCGCTTATTTTCAAAACTGTCTTAAAAATCGCATATCATTTCTGAAGAATAGCTGGATGTCATCTATACCATACTTGAGCATTGCAATCCTCTCAATGCCCATGCCAAAAGCAAACCCCGAGTATACTTCGGGGTCATAATCCACAAACCCGTATACCTCCGGATCCACCATCCCCGATCCCAATATCTCCAACCAGCCGGTATGAGAGCAGGTCCTGCAACCTTCTCCTCCACAGATTACACATTGTATATCCACCTCTGCACTGGGTTCGGTAAAAGGGAAAAAGCTGGGCCTGAACCTCAATGCCGTGTCACTACCAAACATCTGGTGAGCAAAGCTTGTCAACGTCCCTTTCAAATCCCCGAAACTCACGCCCTTATCCACCAATAGGCCCTCTACCTGATGGAACATGGGGGTATGAGAGACATCTGAATCCCTCCTGTAGACCTTTCCCGGAGCAATCACGCTGACAGGGGGCTTTTGTCTTTCCATAACTCGAACCTGGATTGGAGATGTATGGGTCCGAAGAACAACGTTCTCCGAGACGTAAAGGGTATCTTGCATATCCCTGGCAGGATGATCTTTAGGGAAATTAAGGGCCTCAAAATTATAATAGTCCAGCTCCACATTTGGACCCTTTACTACCCTGAATCCCATTCCATAAAAAATCTGGCATACTTCTTTGATAACAAGGGTGATAGGGTGGAGGTGCCCTCGATGCGGTTCCCTACCCGGCAGAGTTACATCTACAGGGCCAGTAATTGATTTTGGAAGATTAAAATCACTTTGTTCCTTGATAAGTTTGGATATGCCGGCCTTTATGCGATTGGCCAGTTTGCCCACCTCCGGTCTTTCATGTACCGGAAGTTCGCCCAGCGTTTTCATTAAAGAGGTTATCAGACCCTTCTTGCCGAGATATGTGATCCTGAACTTCTCCAGATCATCAGGATCATTGAGTTCTGCAAGCTCCTCAAGCGCCCTCTTCTCAATTTCAAGTAGTTGCTCTTTCATTTCCACACACAGTATTTGCTGACAAAGGATTCTATCATTTACTCATTTTTTTTGGGCATTTTCGGAGCGGAAATACTGAGGAAAACTGGTTAAGAAAACATTCGCCTTGGATGGTAGCTTCAAAGAACCAAAAACCTACGACCGTGCGATGCTTGCCAGCTGGGAAAAGGCCGACGGATCGCGTACAGCCATATCAGCGAGTATTTTTCTGTCCAGGTCAATTCCTGCTTTTTTAAGACCTCCCATCAGGTTGCTGTAGGAAAGCCCGTTTTCCCTGGCCGCAGCGCCGATTCGTACAATCCAGAGCCTTCGGAATTCTCTTTTTCTGTTCCTTCGATCACGGTAAGCATACATTCCGGCCCTGTCCACAG
>CAZENC010000382.1:0-3162 GCA_964513115.1 uncultured Desulfobacteraceae bacterium
TTATAAATTACCCAAGGAAAAATTGGTTTACGGACCAATGCAGATTGAAGCCAGAATCGATCAGCAAACCCACATTTCGCGAGAGTTAAGCCTTTGGGGTCAGAGGGGTTCAAGGGTTATCAGGGGAAACCTTTTGGCCATTCCTATTAGGGAAACCTTTATCTATGTGGAACCGGTTTACCTGGAAGCCAAGCAGGAAGAAACGGAAGCTCCAAGAGCAGGGACACCCCAATCGGGACGTTTTGGGAGATCCCAGAGCAGGCAGACGAGTGTTTCTCCCGGTCTGGACAGATCAAAAGCTGCTTCCTTGCCGGAATTAAAAAGGGTGATTGTTGCGTTCGGCAATCGGGTTGTCATGGAAGAAAATCTCGAGATGGCGCTAAAGAGTGTTTTGGGTGAGGAAATAGGTGTAAAGGAACCGGTATCGCCCCGTGTTCCTCAAATTCCGGAAACTTCAAATCTTGGCGCAATGGCCCTTCAACATTACACAAAAGCCAAAGCTCACCTGCGCGAGGGGAACTGGACCGAATACGGAAAGGAATTGGATAACCTTGAAAGAATCTTAAAACAGATGTCCGGGATAATAAAGGAAGAGAAATAAAATTAGTGTCTTGTATCGTAAAGTGGTGCACTTAAATCATTTAGTCTGTAATCCTTTTTATAGCCCGCATTTATATTGAGGCCCAAGGCTCATGGCGCAAGGCGCAATGGACAAGCCTGCCCGCCGGACGGCAGGAGGGGCGCAAGGTGCTTAACTTATAAGGAATGCCAGGATGAGATAGAAGACATGAAAGTACTGTGAAAAAGCAGGAACCACTCAAGATAAGAAAACGGAGAATTGGGCAATGGGTATTATAAAGGATAACGTTACATCTCCTCCCAACTTTATTCACAATATCATTGTAGAAGACCTGAAGGCAAATAAGAATGAAGGCAGAGTTCATACCCGTTTTCCACCGGAGCCTAATGGATATCTGCATATCGGACACGCTAAATCCATCTGCCTCAATTTCGGCCTTGCCGCGGAATTTGGTGGATTGTGCAATCTGCGATTTGATGATACCAACCCGATCAAGGAAGAGGAAGAATATGTGAATTCCATCAAGGAGGATGTTCGATGGCTGGGTTTCGATTGGGAGGATAGAGAGTTTTATGCATCTGACTACTTTGAACAGCTCCATGATTATGCCTTGAAGCTTATCAAGGATGGGAAGGCGTATGTTTGCGATCTGAGCGCTGACGAGATCAGAGAGTACAGAGGAACCTTGACCAGACCCGGCAAGGACAGTCCATACCGTAACCGGTCGGTCGAGGAAAACCTGGACCTGTTTGCGCGCATGCGGGCGGGAGAATTCGAGGACGGCTCCCGTGTTCTCCGGGCGAAAATTGACATGTCATCTTCTAATTTAAATATGCGTGATCCGGTCATATACAGGATTTTGAGAGCAACGCATCACCGGACAGGCGACAAATGGTGCATTTATCCAATGTACGACTTTACTCATGGGCAGTCGGATTCCATTGAAGGGATTACCCATTCTGTCTGTACACTCGAATTTGAAGATCATCGCCCGCTGTATGACTGGTTTATAGAGGAATTAAATATTTTCCATCCCCAACAAATCGAGTTCGCCCGCCTCAATCTTAGCCATACAGTGATGAGCAAACGAAAGCTTTTGGAATTGGTGGGGGAGGGTGTTGTAACAGGGTGGGATGACCCCCGTATGCCCACAATATCTGGCTTGCGTAAACGCGGCTATCCCCCGGAGGCGATACGGAAATTTTGTGACCGTATCGGCGTGGCCAAGAGGGATAGTATGGTGGATATGGCACTTCTTGAACACTGTGTCCGTGAAGATTTGAATGAACTGGCACCGCGTGTGATGGTTGTGTTGCGTCCACTTAAGGTTGTTATAAACAACTATCCCGAAAACCAGGTGGAGGAGCTGGATGCTCTGAACCATCCGACCGACCCCGGTATGGGGAC
Source organism: uncultured Desulfobacteraceae bacterium (assembly GCA_964513115.1). Taxonomy (GTDB): domain Bacteria; phylum Desulfobacterota; class DSM-4660; order Desulfatiglandales; family Desulfatiglandaceae; genus JAFDHL01. The sequence continues at coordinate 1,988 of CAZENC010000382.1, forward strand.
GCGGAAAGTTCCCTTTTCACGTGTGTTGTATATCGAGCAAGAGGATTTTCTTGAGGATCCGCCCAAGAAGTATTACCGATTGACCCCGGGCCGTGAGGTGAGGTTGAGATATGCATATTTTATCAAGTGTATAGATGTTGTTAAAGATGAACAGACCGGTGAGGTGTTGGAAATTCACTGCACCTATGATCCAAAGACGCGAGGGGGGGATGCACCGGATGGAAGGAAGGTTAAATCAACGTTGCACTGGGTTTCTGCTGATCATGCGATCAAGGCGGAAGTGCGCTTATACGATCATCTTTTTGTAAAGACAAACCCGGGTGCTGAAAAGGATGGATCTGATTTAAAAACCGATTTGAATCCACAATCGTTGGAAACCCTGACATCATGTTACGTTGAACCCAGCTTGGAAGGTGCGCTGCCCGGGAGTCGATATCAGTTCGAGAGACAGGGCTATTTCTGTGTAGATCCGGTTGATTCTTCCGATGGTGCATTGGTATTTAATCGGACGGTAAGCTTGCGTGACACATGGGCCAGGATTCAGAAGGCCCAGCTTCTTTGACCTTTCAGGTGATTGTTTGGGTTCAAATTCCTTTAACGTTACATTAGAAAAAAGGCGATTGAAAGATTTTAAGAGACACGGGCTCTTTTTGCATTTCTCCATTGACATTTACATAGTTTTTTTATTTATTTACACAAACAAGCTATCCGTCAAGGAGTGTTTATAAAGACCTGGGTCGGCTCGAGGCCTATTCCAGCTGCTGGAAAGCCCTTAAAAAATGGCAGGATACGGCATAAAGGTTTTGTTTGCTGTAAAATAAAAATCTTTTCACAATGCAGGAGAACATATGGCACTTACAAAGGCAGATCTTGTTGAGAATATAGCCAGGGAAGGTTTTACCAGAAAGAATTCAGCAGAAATTGTGGAAACCCTTCTGGAACGTATCAAGTCAACTCTCGAATCCGGAAATGAAATCCTGATATCAGGTTTTGGTAAATTCTGCGTTAAGGAAAAAAAACAGCGCAAGGGAAGAAATCCGGCAACTGGAGAAGACCTGATTTTGGATGCAAGAAGAGTCGTCATATTTAAGTGTTCCCCTGTATTGACGGACAGGATAAACGGGAAATCATAAATGACCAGATAATGGGGAAAATCCCCGTTTGGCAGAGGATAT
>CAZENC010000383.1:0-3160 GCA_964513115.1 uncultured Desulfobacteraceae bacterium
GGTTTGGAGGCCCCGGCCATATTAGAATCGCCTATTGTGTATCTGATGAGACAATCGAAAAGGCAATGCCCGGATTTGAAAAGGTGATGAAAAGATTATTTTAACGTGAAGCCTCGTATGATTTTTTAGGGCTTCACAGATATTTGCGGAGATATTGATCATGTACTCCAAAATGCTTTCATTAAGGTTTCCAAAAAAGATCGTTAATGAGCCAATTGCCGTCAATCTCGTCAAGAAATTTGACCTCTCCTTCAATATCCTTAAGGCGACCATTTACCCGAGAAAGGAAGGTTTTATGGTGCTCCAACTCAGCGGGCACCGCAAAAATTTCCAAAGAGGGGTGCGTTACCTCAAGGGCCTCGGGATCAAGGTGGAAAGCATAGGGCAGGATATCAAAAGGGATGAGGAGATGTGCTTCCAGTGCGGGGCCTGTACAGCCGTTTGCCCGACCGGCGCCCTTTACATTAAGAGGCCGGAAATGGAGGTCATTTTTGACACGGATAAGTGCAGTGCATGCGAATTATGCGTCTCGGCTTGCCCGGCCAGGGCTATGGAGGTAAAATTCAATAGGAGCTTGATTTATTGACCGTCTGCCTCTACAAGGAATTGCTTCGTGATCGAATATCCTTCCAGTGTGATTGTTGCTCTAAGCGGGGGGGTGGACAGTTCTGTCGCCGCTATGTTGCTGAAAAATGCAGGTTGGGACGTCCATGGCCTCCACTTTGTCATTACTCCCTATCCCCCAACAGATAAGTCCAGAATAAATACCTGCGAGCGGATTGCCGAACACCTCCATATTTCCCTGAATATTATTGACTTAACCGAAGTATTCGGTCGCAAGATTATCGATCCGTTTGTCGGTGCATATCTGAAGGGATTTACACCCAATCCGTGTGTAAATTGTAATGAGGCGATAAAATTCGCGTACCTTCTCAGATATGCGGAGGAAAACGGTCTTCGGTATATGGCAACAGGACACTATGTCAGGGTCAAAACTGACGACGGCGGCATCTGTGTGGAACTCTGGAGAGGAAAGGACATAGGCAAGGACCAATCCTATTTTCTGCACCGCCTCGGCCAGAATTGTCTTTCAAGAGCGTTATTTCCTTTGGGGGACATGACAAAAAAAGAGGTAAAGGATCTGGCCGCCGAGATGGACCTGCCCGGTCAATTGAGGCCTGAAAGTCAGGAGATCTGTTTTATTCCGGAAAATGACTATCGTATGTTTGTTGAAGAATATGAAGGGGTAGTAACGAATAAGAAGGGCAAAATCGTTGATGGAGCAGGTGAGGTGCTCGAGGAACATGCGGGAGCATACAGATATACCATTGGCCAGAGACACGGTCTCGGCATTGCCTCATCCAGGCCTTATTACGTTAAGGAAATCAGGCCGGAGACAAACGAAGTAATGGTGGGCAGGAAGGAGGAGCTTTATTCAAGCACGGTTGATGCGGAAGGGTTTAACTGGATTTGCAACGAGCCTTCTCAAAAAACCGTTAATTTACATGCCCAAATCCGTTATCGTCAGAGTGCCGCGCCGGGCTGCCTGGAGGTAGTTTCTTCCGGCAGGGTGAGGTTTACATTTGATGAACCACAATGGGCCGTCACCCCTGGGCAGGCCCTTGTTTGTTATAAAGGGGAACGCGTTATAGGTGGAGGGTGGATAACAAAGGGGTTTGATGTGTGAAAGGATTTTCCCTTTATTAACCCACTATTTATATTTTTTCATGGTCCTTGCAAAGCCGGGAAGGGCCCCTTTGATTGTTTGATCCGCTACGCAGTAAGCAATCCTGAAATGCCCCGGGCCGCCAAATGCCGAACCAGGCACTGTCAGGATATTTTCCTCCTGCAATGCGTGTACAAATTCCACGTCATCCGGAATCGGGCTTTTGGGAAAAAGGTAGAAGGTCCCGTCCGGCAGGTCAAAATCATAACCAGCCTCTTTAAGACCATTCGCGAGGATATTCCTCTTGTTTTCATAAAGGCTTACATCAACGCTATCGTTCAACAAAAAAGGCATTGCCCTTTGCATTAAAGCAGGTGCATTAACGTATCCAAGGATTCTATTGCACATACTGAGCAACTCGACAATCGTATTTTTTTCAGAAATCATTGGGTTTATGGCAATATATCCTATGCGTTCCCCGGCCAACGAGAGGTCTTTTGAGAAAGATGTTACCAGGATACTTTCCTTATATGCATCAAAGACAGATGGGCAGACACATCCATTATATATTATCTTGCTGTAGGGTTCATCGGATATTAAGTAGATGGTCTCCCCGTATTTCTCGCTATACCGGCTTAACAATCCTCCCAGCTTATCCAGCTCTTCCTTTGAGTACACCTTCCCGGTCGGATTATTGGGATTATTGATCAGAACGGCTTTTGTTTTGGGACCGATAGCGTTTTCAATGCTTGGGATATCAAGCGAAAAATCGGGTTGAGTATTTACGGTCTTTGGAATACCACCATTATTGTCGATGTAGAAATTGTATTCCATGAAATATGGTTTTGGGACAATAACCTCATCTTCCGGGTTGAGAATTGCCTTCAAAAGGACATTGAGAGCCCCGGCCGCTCCAACCGTCATGACTATATCCTCAGAACCAAAGGAATGATGGTTTAGATCCGTCAGGTATTCTGCCACCGCTTTCCTCGTTTTGAGGAATCCGGCATTCGGCATATAGCCGTGCACCCCCGGAGCATCTTCAGCCAGCAATTTGTTCAGGGTTTCTTTGAGCTTGGCGGGAGGGTCAAGGTTCGGGTTTCCCAAACTGAAATCGAAGACATTCTCCGGACCGTATTTTTCCTTCCTGATGGCCCCCTCTTCAAACATCTTCCTGACCCATGACGCTCTTTCCAAGGCGCTGATCATTTTTTCTGAAACAGACATTTTCCGTTCCCCCTCTTCTATTATTTTCAGTAAAAAAAAAGGCCGTGGAATCTTTCCACGGCCTTGATAAAAATATGGTTTTATCTAATCAGGGCCGTGGACACACACCTCCCCAAAAAAATAAAAACCAAAATAGCCTCTCACTGAAATGTATGAGTTATTAGTCATTACTTGTTAACCCCTGATTAATAAATATAATAGAATAACAAAAAAATGCTTGTCAACAAAAAAATACTGTTGAATTTTTATCAGAGTAGTATGTATGAA
>CAZENC010000384.1:0-3157 GCA_964513115.1 uncultured Desulfobacteraceae bacterium
CAGTTGCCTTTCGCAATCGCTTCTTCATGGCCCTGGGGGAATTGCGTATCTCAAGGAATAGATGGCTTCCCTGGAAGCATCGAAAATGGTTAATAGAAGAAGCATTACGGTGCTTACAACCATGATTATTATCATGTGAGTCGCATTTTGACTATTTAAAAAACAAGGAGTTGATGGATGCCTACTATAAAAGCCGTTCTTTTTGATATATACGGGACCCTAGTGGACATTAAAACCAATGAACACAAAGATGATGCTTTTGAATCGCTAACCCGTTTTCTGGAGTATCGACGGGTCTATATTTCGGGCAAAGAACTGAAGGAACTCTATTTTACCCAGATTAACCAACAGTTTGCCAGGAGCCGGGAAAGATATCCCGAAGTGGATGTGGCCCGCGCCTTTGGTCGCGTACTCCTAGAACACGGGGGCACAACCGACCGATATCTGACCATGATCGTCACGCAACTCTACCGATCGCTCTGTCGTGAGCATTTACGCCTGTATGACGATACCTTCTGGTCGCTCAATGAATTTAGAAAGCAGTATCGACTTGGGATAATATCCGACGCCCAGCGATTGTTCTGCAAACCGGAGCTGCGGATACTGCGATTGGAAGATTTCTTTGACGCCACTGTTATCTCCTCGGATTATGGTTTTCGCAAGCCTGATCCGAGGCTGTTTCATATTGCTCTGGCCGCGCTGGATGTGTCTGCATCCGAAGCGGTTTATGTGGGCAATAATTACGAAACGGATTTTTTAGGTGCCAAAGCGGCTGACATGGCTCTGACAGGATTGATACGGCAGACAGAAGATCAAAAGAAAAACTTTGGGGAAGATATTAAGCCGGATTTTATTGCGGACGATTTGCCCGGTGCATTCAAAGCAATTTCGGAGAATAAGAAAGGCATGGCAGCATTAAGAGAGAAACAACGTGAATAAAGCTTCCCAATCATCGCGACCCGGAATGGGGGCTATACTCCACCGTGAAGGGACCGCTTTTCGAGTATGGGCTCCACATGCGGATGAGGTTCGTGTCACCGGAACCTTTAATAAGTGGTCAAAAACGGCCAGCTCGCTTGCCAGTGAGGGCAACGGGTACTGGTCTGCCGACATTCCCGGGGCAAAAGCTGGAGATGAATACAAGTATATCATTATCAACGGCGACGGAGAATTCGCGCGAATCGATCCCTATGCCAGGGATGTGACCGGCTCAGCTGGCGTTTCAATCATCCATAACCCCGACTTCAAATGGGAAGATCAAACCTTTGAGATGCCCACATTAAATGAGTTGGTGATCTATGAGATGCATATTGGCACCTTTAATGACCAGCCCGGTGGTCCACCGGGAAATTTTAACGGTGCGATCGAAAAACTCCCCTATCTGAAGGATCTCGGTATTAATGCAATCGAAGTGATGCCTGCCATGGAATTTGCAGGGGGCTTCTCCTGGGGTTACAACCCGGCAAATCTTTTTGCCATTGAAAGCGATTACGGCGGACCGAATGCTTTTAAAAAGTTTATCAAAGCGGCTCACAACAACGGAATTGCCGTAATACTGGACGTGGTTTACAATCATTTTGGGCCGAGTGATTTAGGCCTCTGGCAGTTCGACGGGTGGAGTGAAGAGGACAAGGGAGGGATTTACTTTTACAATGACTGGCGCTCTCAGACCCCATGGGGAGACACGCGGCCGGATTATGGGCGAGAGGAGGTCCGCCAGTATATCCGCGACAATGCCTTGATGTTGCTGTATGATTACCGGGTGGATGGCCTTCGATGGGATATGACGGCCTATATCCGGAATATTTATGGAAATAATAATGACCCGGAACATGATATCCCCGAAGGCTGGGTCTTGATGCAGCGGATCAATGATGAAATAAAACATCAGCAGCACCGCAAGATTAGCATTGCAGAGGACTTGAAAAACAATCCGTTTCTTACAAAAGACACGGCCGATGGTGGCGCTGGCTTTGATACTCAGTGGGATACAGGATTCGTTCATCCTGTTCGAGAAGCGATTATAACAAGTGACGATCAGGTCCGAAACATGGATGCCGTTCGTGATGCTATTTTACACGAATATCATGAAGATGTGTTTAAAAGGGTCATCTACACAGAGTCCCACGATGAAGTGGCCAACGGTGAGGCTCGTGTTCCTGAAGAGATCTCGCCGGGGGATGCAGGCTCATGGTTTGCCAAGAAAAGATCCACCCTGGGTGCTGCAATCGTCTTTACCTCACCCGGTGTGCCAATGATCTTTCAAGGCCAGGAGTTCCTTGAGGATGACTGGTTTCACGACAAGGACCCCATAGACTGGTCCAAAAAAGATAAGCATAAAGGGATCCTACAGCTATACCGCGATTTAATCCGTTTACGTCGTAATTGGTATGGCAACACACAGGGCCTTAGCGGCCAGCATGTCACTGTTCACCATGTCAACAAAAAAGATAAGATCATCGCCTTTCATCGGTGGGAAAACGGGGGTCCAGGCGACAGTGTGATCGTTGTTCTAAACATTGCGAACCGGAGCTACGATATATACTGGATTGGTTTTCCGCGCCCTGGTGTTTGGAAAGCTCGTTTCAATAGCGCCTGGATTGGCTATGACCCCAGCTTTAGTAATCATACAAGTAAAGATACGGTTGCAAAACAGGGCAAGAAAGATGGCATGCCTTATAAAGGCGACATCAGTATAGGCCCTTATAGTGCTGTGATCCTTAGCCAGGATTAATTCAAATAAACATACACAGAGAATCTTTTGCAAATTGGTGCCGGTTTAAGGTTTTGGAACTCGATTTTTCTTTCACATAAACGGAAGAACCAGGATGGCGATCTATGCTTTCCTGATCTTCCAATATGGCAGGGAGAGCGTTCTGGAGAGAGCTGAACAATTGTTTATTACTGCTTTAGAAAGGAGGGATAATGTCGAAGAGAAAAGAAAAAGAAAGGATCAAGAGGCGAAGGGTCACGTTAACATTAAATGCTCCCAAGGCAAAAGAGGTCATTTTGATGGGGGATTTCAACAAGTGGAACGCCAAAACCCATCCCATGAAGAGGATTAAGGGCGGTGTGTGGGAGAAGATCGTGATGCTTCCCAGTGGAAGGTACGAGTACAAGTTTTTAGTGGACGGACATTGGTGGACGGATCCCAAAA
>CAZENC010000385.1:0-3147 GCA_964513115.1 uncultured Desulfobacteraceae bacterium
TTTCAGATCACGTAAATCCTGTTATCCCGTCAAATATTTTTAAAATTGGATTCTGGATTCTGTCTTCTGGCTCCTGTATTCTGTCTCCTGTCTATATCTTCCTCACAATCCTGGCGGGATTTCCTGCAACCATGGTCCCACCCGGCACATCATTTATTACCATGCTGCCGGCGCCTACTATTGAACCGGCTCCAATGGTTATACCGCATATCAGGGTTGCATTTGAACCTATAGAGGCCCCTCGCTTGACAACAGTTGGGACTACTTCCCAATCCTCTTCAGTTTGCAATGCGCCGGACTCGCTTGTAGCCCGCGGATATTTATCATTAATGAACATGACACCGTGGCCAACAAAAACCTCATCCTCAATAGTCACACCCTCGCATATGAAGGTATGGCTGGAAATCTTACAACGTTTGCCTATAAAGGCGTTTTTTTGTATTTCCACGAAAGGACCTATTCTGGTCCCATCATCTATACGGCAACCATAAAGGTTGATAAAATCGTTTAAAACCACCTCCTTTCCTAAAATGACGTCAGGGGCGATTTTTTGGGTTTTTTTCATTAGCAATAACTTTTTGACAGGATTTACAGGATAGACAAGATATAAGAAAGAAGGTTCAAAGTTCCGGGTTCAAGCCCGCCAGACAGACGGCGGGTAAAGTTCAAGGTTGAAGGCACACAGTGTTTGTGGCAGACTGATTTCGAAGAAAACGAAATCAGCCATTGCTGCTGAGCAATGGCAATGGCCGGTCCATCGTTTTCGGAAATCAGCCAGCTCATTTCCGAGACCGATTGATCGGCCGACACTTGCCACAAACTGCGTGTGCCTTAAATATTCAACTTTTTTATTCATTCTTCTGAATTCTGACTCTTGTCTCCTTTATTCTATTTTTTTCTCCTGTTGATCGTGTTAATCCTGTCTGAAAAATTAGCTTAGGTTTTCATCTTTGAGGAAGTTAAAGATCGCCGATCTAACAATATCGGCTATCTGATTTGCCAGAAGATCTATTTTGTTGGTATCTGAATTTTCATGGGGGGTGTTGTTGTTTTGAGAAAAATTTTCTTTGATATCGACCAGGCTGAAGCCCTGCTTCTTCAGTCTCTTAATCTCCTTAATGAGTAAGAGGTGATCTAATGTGTATCGCCTTTGACCGCCTTCGGTTCTTATGGGAACAATGATCCCCCCCAGTTCCTTTTCCCAAAAGCGCAGGGTGTGTCTTGACACGCCAAGCCATTGGCTGACTTCCTTAATTGTTAACATCTTTTGTGCTTTGGCCTGAGATCCTGCTTCCATCAATACGCTCCCTGTTTCGCCAGCACTACGAACACAGTCTCGTACAGGATGTTCATATCCATCAAAAGGCTACGATTATATATGTAATAAAGATCAAGCAGAACCATGTCTTCAAAGGCTACATCGCTTCTACCCGCCACTTGCCATAAGCATGTGATTCCCGGTCGGATACTGAGACGTTTTTTGTGCCAGTCCTTATATATGTCATATTCATAAGGGAGGCAGGGCCGCGGACCAACCAGACTCATATCTCCTTTCAACACATTGATGAGCTGTGGCAACTCATCGAGGCTGAGTTTCCTCAAAAACCTCCCAACAGAAGTTACTCTCGGATCATCTGTTACCTTCAATATTCCGTCTTTCTGTTCTTCTTTGCTAATTTCTCCTTTAATTAATTTCGTAACATAGTTCTTATGGATTTCATTACTATGGTTGACCTCCATTGACCTAAATTTATACATGGTAAATTCTTTTCCATTTTTTCCCACTGCCGTTGCACGGTAAAATACCGGCCCTCGGGAATTGAACTTTATTGCAAAACCTATAAAGAGGAAAACCGGCAACAACAATAAAGACATCAATAACGCGAAGAGGGCGTCCAATCCATGCTTTATCTTGTTAAACACCCAGGTGTGTTTCTGAGAGCACAACCTGATCATTGGAATCCCGCAAAAGCTATCAATATATAATTTCATATCAATGATCGGCATCAATTTTGGGGGAAACCAGACATTTATACCTTCTGAAGTACAATAATCCAGTAATGTAATAAGGACTCGTTTATCTATTTTCTCGTTAGTAACGATTATCTCGCTAATTTTTTCCTTTTCAACAATGACAGGCAAGTCTTCGAGTTCGCCTAACCTGACTTTGGGAATGGCCGCATCTAAACGCCCAACTTCCCGGCCACCAACGATTCCAGCAATCCAAAAAGGGGCGTTTAATTCAATAATCCGGTTTATGATCCTTTTTGCCTCTTCATCCGACCCTACAACCGCCATTTGTTTCCTGAAACGGCGTCGTAACCATCTATTGAAAACAATAGAAACCAGTAAATATCTGTTCAGCAACACTACTGCTGCGGCTACCAATACTCCTATGAGAATGGCCCACCAATTTTCGATAAAAATCAGGTTTTTGCCTAAGCTTACCATTTCGATCAACCCACTTGCTAATAGACCTATTCCTACTGATTTGAGGAAATTTAGGAATTGATCTCCCAAGAACCTGCTCAATACCAATAACCCAATGGCGGCAAAAAATATCACGGCGATAATTATCAACCCTCCCGTAGGAAAGGCAGGAATCATATACATGGATACAATTACGCCGATGCTCATCAAGCTCCAACCAAAGGATTTCACAACATCTATTAGATGGTTCTTTGAAGAAAATATACGGTGGTATTTATAAAGACTATATGTGGGGAAAAACGATATAATCGTGAGACAAAATATTACAAGTATGTAAAATTGCCTTAATTTGTCCTCCGGAATGATGCTCAATCCAATTATCCATGAATAAAACCCAAAAGTTAGAATACAGGATATCAGATCAAGCGAAAACAAGATCAGTTTATAGGCAGAAAACCTCCTTTTCCATCTCGTTTTTGCAGGCCTGCCACTTGCTTTCAGTAAGGGTAATGGTTTTAGAGTTTCTTCTGCGATATGAGTTTGTTCCATAGTGATTAAACCTGCGGTTTAAAGCTCAAAGGTGAAAGGTGAATGCTCAAAGCGAAAAAGATAAAAGTGAAGGTTCAACGTTCAAGGTTGAAAAATTATTTGACAAGATTAACAGGATGAACAGGATATAAGGTGAAAGCGAAAGAATACAGAAGTCAGGAGTCAGAA
>CAZENC010000386.1:0-3130 GCA_964513115.1 uncultured Desulfobacteraceae bacterium
CCCTTGGGAGGCCTTTTTTATAATGTCGGTCAAGGTGAAATCGGAAAATTTTTCAGGGCTCCAGCTGAAACAAGGGCCTTTGTCAGTGCACACAACGGCAGGCCTACTACATTCGTATATGATCCTGATATGGCTTCCACCATAAATGAGCCGATACCCTGGATGGCATAGCTGCCCGCCTTACCATAGGGTTCGCCCGTGCGTACATAAGCCTTAATTTCTTGATCAGAGAGCCTTTTTATCCGAACCAGTGTGGTGACTGACTCGGAATGGGCAACAGCACCAGAAGGGTTCAGGATACAGAACCCGGTGATGACCCGGTGCTCCTTTCCGCTCAGAAGGCTGAGCATGTGCGTTGCCTGCTCGTCGCCCTCTGGTTTTCCGAGCACCTTATTATCAATAACTACCAAGGTATCGGCCCCGAGAATCCAGGCCCCTTTGGTTTTGGATAGAATCTGGCAGGCCTTTTGCTCAGCAAGAATACGACATAAGTGCTCGGGGTCACCATCAATAGTATCTTCCTTTACATGGCTTGTCATCACGCGGAAAGGCAGACCGGTTTGCTTTAACAGCCTCTTTCTCCTGGGGGAGGCGGATGCCAGGATTAATGGCGACTGTACACTGATGGGGGGGGATTTCATGAGGTCACATACTTTCTAATCATTTTCTTGTTTTTGTCATTGAAATGTTTGATATTCGGATTTGTTTCGGGTTTAGATATTCGAGTTTAAGATTTTAAACGCATTTTTTCGAGACACAAAACTTGGGCAACTTAATTTCGTTACATGACATTAGGCCTGTGCTCACGATATATACTATTTGAGTATAAAAAGGTCTTTCGCGTTTTGGGCAGTAAACCTGGCCACTTCTTCAAATTCGATGTTTCTGATACGGGCAATCTCCATGGCTGTATAGGTGACGAAAAGAGGCTCGTTTCGCTTCCCCCTTTTGGGAACAGGTGCAAGAAAAGGGGCGTCGGTTTCCACAAGCATTCGTTCAAGCGGGATGTCGCAAGCCACCTCTTTTACCCGGGATGCCTTCTTGTATGTCACGGTTCCGGGTATGGAAATATAATATCCCAGTTCTATGAAGTCCCTTGCCAGATCAATATCCCCGGAAAAGCAGTGTATTACGCCCCTTTTTTCTCCTTTTCCCAGCTTTTTGAGAATGGCAAAGACATCTTTGTGGGCTTCGCGATCATGGATGATTACGGGCAGATTAAGGTCATTGGCCATCTCAAGCTGGTGTGAGAATATCCTTAACTGTTCCTCGGGAGGGGAGAGCCGGCGAAAAAAATCAAGCCCTATTTCTCCCCATGCCACGACTTTCGGCTCCGATGTAACCTGGGCCAGCCTGTCGAGATCTCTCAAATCGCATTCCTGTGCATTGTGAGGGTGATAGCCAACCGCAGCATAGACAATGTTATATTGTTGGGCCAGTTTCACTGCGGCAAGTGAACTGTCTAGGTCAGTTCCCACTGTGAGTATATGATCAAGACCGCCATAGTCAGATCTTTCGATGACTTCTTCGCGATCATCATCAAACTGTGGCATATCCAGATGGGCGTGGCTGTCGATCAACATAGTGTCTCTCCGGGGAGTAGAAATCCGTGTTTTCGATATCTGATTAGCTATGAAATCGGACGTTTTCTTATAATTCATCTTATATGCTTTCGTAAATATTTATGTTGCATATTCTGAAAAATTATCTAAAATCAGACAATCAGGTCTTAAGTATCAGAATATTCCAGGGTTTTGGCCCTGAAAACATCAAATAATATTGGAGTTTTTAAGATGTGTGCAATGCCGCAAGAAGCAACTGCTCCTGCCGCGAGGGAAAAGTCCCTTGAGGAACAGCTTGAATACCACAAGAAGCTAAATAATATTGCCAACAAAATACATTCAGCAAGCGGTACAAATGACATTCTCCTGAATCTTCAGAGTGAAATTCTGAGTCTTTTTAAGGCCTACCGGATAACTGTTTATGTAGTGGATGGAATAAAAAGGGAGATCGTATCAAGATTTAAGAGCGGTGATGAAGTTAACGAGATTCGGGTTCCGATCAATCCCGCCAGCATCTCCGGGTATTGCGCTGCGTCGGGAAAGCTGGTGAACATTGGGGAAGTATATGATGATGATGAGCTTAAGCAAATCAGTTCTCAATTGAAATTTGACAAGAGCTGGGATGAAAAAACGGGCTTTAAGACGACACAGGTCCTTGCGGCTCCTATCTCTTATAACAGGTATCTCTTAGGCGTTATACAGCTAATCAACAAGAGGGGTGGAAAGCGTTTTACAAAGGAAGACGAGGCTTCGGTCCTGGATATTGCAAAGGTTTTGGGGACCGCCTTTTTTAAGAACCAGAAGGCCGCCCAGAAAGCCAAGCCCACAAGATTTGACTACCTTATTACGAATAACATCATAAGTAATAAGGATCTTGCTTCGGCAATGCCCAGGGCGAGGAAGGCCAAAGAATCTGTGGAATCGGTCCTGATGAGCAATTTTAATGTAGCCAAGGATGACATCGGCAAGTCTTTGGCCAATTTTTATAATACCCGTTTTATACCGTTTAGCGACAAAATGATGATCCCGGGCGAGCTTTTAAAAGGACTGAAGGTCGGCTTTTTAAGGACTAATGTATTTGTGCCTGTGGCACAGATGGATGGCAAGGTGGTTGTGGCCATGGAAAATCCCAATTACCTGCTGGCAAGAGATGCCATTAAGAGAATTATAAAGGCCAAAGATTTTGAATATTGCGTGTCTCTTAAAGACGATATCTACCAGATGATAGACCTGTTTTTTGACATAAAAAGGGGAGACTTATTACCTGAATCGGGGAGTATTGAGGATATCTTAGGCCAGTTGGAGACTAGTGAGGATGATTTTGAAGATGAAATTGGAGGCATGGATGGAGAAGATAGTGCCATTGTCCAGCTGGTCAACAAAATGATTGTGGACGCATACAACCGGGGGGCTTCCGATATCCATATTGAGCCGCGACAGGGAAAGGCTCATGCCTTGATAAGAATCAGAATAGACGGGGCTTGCCAGTTGTACCAGACGCTTCCCTATACATATAAACGTGCTATCGTCTCCCGTTTAAAGATCATGTCTGATCTGGATATTGCTGA
>CAZENC010000387.1:0-3129 GCA_964513115.1 uncultured Desulfobacteraceae bacterium
TAATGAGAAGATCAAGGCATTCAGGCCGGTGCTTCATGATCTGATAATGGAAGAATTGGGAAAGGCAAGTGACTAAAGTGAACTAAAGTGCCTAAAGTGAGCTAAAGTTGATGAATAAGGTGATAGTATCATGGGAGAGATAAGAAGCACCCTTGATATCATCATGGAAAAGACCAAGGGTCTTACCATGACCGAGGAAGAAAAGAGAGAGTTAAAGGGCCGCGAGCTTGCCGGAAAGGTCAAGGGTCTTATTCAGAAGTATGTTGACGGCATAATAGATCTGGACAGAGTAAAAAGCGAGGTTGCTGCGGCAGGAGAAGGAGAGAAAGATATGTTCCGCCGGGCCATGATTGAAGAATCGATGGACCGGATCGCACCTGGACAGGACAACGAAGCGGTTTTGAGAATTTTAGACAACACGACCGGAGTAGATATCAAGCCCATCAGAAAAATTCTTGCAGATTATAAGAGCAAGATGGATGAGGAAAAGAATGCGCGTGAAAAGGCCTTAATGACCAAGCTGAAAGAGAAAGGCATATCGGGGTCGGCTGTAATCCCCAACATAGAAGCAGACCCGCAATGGAAATGTTATTTAGCTGACATAAGGGAAGAATTTTTGAAAAAACTGAAAGAAGCACCGCAACAGTTTGCACCTGACTAAATACTGTTCAAAACGTCTTCCACGGTTACCAGGCCTCGCATGGCCTTTGTGATTCCGTCCATTTTCAGGGAAATCATACCTTCTTTCACAGCCCTTTGCCTGAGAGAATCAAGGGAAGCCTTTGAAACGATCAGCTTATTCAGCTCTTCGCTTGGAATATAAAGCTCATAGATGGCAGCCAATCCAGAAAAACCGGTGTTTTCACAGGCATCGCACCCCTTTGGATGGAAAAACTTGGCACCTTCGGGGAGCCGGAACCCCAACTCCTTCTGGATGTCCTGCTCAGCAGGATAGGGCTCGCGGCAGTTTTTGCAGAGCCTTCTCAAGATTCTCTGGTTGATAATAACTGACAGGGAGGCCGCCAGCAGGAAGGGTTGTACGCCCATGTCAATGATGTTCTGAACGGCATTGATACAGTCATTGGCGGTCATGCGGCAGAGCACGACGCGCTTGGCAAATGCGCCCTGTATAGCGGCACGGGCGTCCTCATGGCAGGTTATATCCCCGATGTATGCAACATCGGGTTCCTGCTTCATGACCGATTGAATTCCCTCAGCAAACGTGAACTCGCTTTTTTCCTCGGGTTTTCCCTGGATCATCCCGGGTAGCTCGTACTTGATCACGGGATCAAATCCTATTGCAAGCATTTCGGGCTTCAAAACCTCTAAGATAGATGCGTAGGCAGTTGTCCGTTTCCCCGAACCGGGTGGGCCGGTGATCAGATACAGCCCTGAACCTCGGGAAAGGGCCTTTTTGAACGAGGCCAGCATGTTCTTAGTCATTCCCAATTGATCCAGACCAAGGGTGGCACTTTGTTTGTACTGGACTTTTATGATGGTGGCTTCGCCATGAAGAGAGGGCATAACATATGTATAAAGCTCTATTTTTCTTTCATCCAGGCTCAATTTAAAGAAACCGCTCTGTGGAACCTTGGTCTTGGTGATGTCCATGCCGGAGAGGACTTTAATCCTGTTGATGACGTTGTTTCTCATATCAGCCGGGATGTTAATGTCAATTGCTCTCAGGGCCCCCTTAATACGCGTACGAATTACCAGTGCGTCCTGAAGCGGCTCGAGGTGGATTTCTGTTGCCCCCTCCTCTACGGCCTCCTGGATGATTTTGTCCACTTGCTGGACTATCCCCTTGTCCTCGGTTGCCATACGAAGCTTGCCGGCATCCGCGTCGCGTGACTTTTTTGCCGATTCAAACTGTGCCTTTGCCATGGCGATCTCCTCTCATCAGGATTTTTGATAAGGCTAACATTTTTCGTGGTCAAATGATACAAAAAAGCCAGTGAAGACAGGGAAATCATATCATATCAAAAGTCTCTCGGGGTATTATTTTTTCTGCATGTGCTTAATAGGCTTGGCATATGAATTTGACAGCACAAAAAAAACGTGATACACGTATAAAACGTGCATGTCAACAAGGAGGAAAAAATGAAACAGAACATTACCTTGAGTATTGACAAAGAGATAATCAAGAAAGGCAAGATTATTGCTGTACAAAAAGATACTTCCGTCAGCAAAATGTTGAGTGAACTGCTTAAAGAAATCGTGGATAAGGAAGACAGCTATGAGGCGGCAAAGAAAAATGCTCTGCAAAATTTGAAGAAAGGGTTTCATCTGGGCGGACACATAAACTGGAGGCGTGAGGATCTTTATGAAAGATAGGACATTTGTGGACACAAATATCCTTGTTTATGCCCATGATCTGGACGCAGGGAACAAAAATGAGGTATCAAGAGGAATTGTTTCCGAATTATGGGAATCTCGTTTAGGAGTGTTAAGCACTCAGGTTCTACAGGAATTCTATGTAACCCTCACGAGGAAAATACCTGCGCCACTTGCTAAGTCGAATGTTAGAGGAATTGTAAAAAGCTATTTCAATTGGGATGTTGTCCTCAATGATGCCCGGATTATTTTGCAGGCAAGCGAAATCGAGGAAACTTACAGATTATCTTTTTGGGATGCCCTCATTGTTTCTGCGGCGTTTTCGAGAAATGCAGCTACCATACTCACTGAAGATCTCAATCACGGTCAATATGTGGAAGGTATTATGATCATAAATCCATTCAAGGCCCAAGCGGAGGGCACTTTTTAAATTGAGCCAACAAGAAACATTGAAAATGCTAAGCTTTATTGGCTGTTTTTCACTACGCGGCAGATAGAAGATCAGATATTAATGACCTTATCGGCCAGTTGCATGGCCGTTACGATATCCAGCATATTTGTGGTTTCGCCAACCTGTTTTTTATCAAGCAGGTCAAAATGGGTAAGGCAGGTGCCGCAGACTAAGATATGAACCCCATCCTTTTCAAGTTCCTGAACAACCTGGAGAACGTCTGAGCCATAAATGGTCAGTTTGACACCGTTGTTGACAAAAACAAGACGCCATAACTCCTCCCCCATCTCCTTTAGTGTTTTCAGGAAACTCACCATAAGCTTTTCGCCTAATTCATCATCTCC
>CAZENC010000388.1:0-3129 GCA_964513115.1 uncultured Desulfobacteraceae bacterium
AGGCAAAAATGCCCGTTACGGTGCAGGGTTCAGGGACAGCTACAACAGGGGCATCTCTTCCTGTAGAAGGCGGTATTTTGTTGGATGTTCATAAAATGAACAATATTCTTGAGATCAGTAAGGATAATTTCTATGCAAGGGTAGAGCCGGGGGTTATCTGTAACCAGCTAAATGCAGAACTTGCCAAGCAAAAGCTCATGTTTCCCCCGAATCCCGGCAGCGAGGCAATTGCAACAATCGGTGGAATGATGTCCACCAACTCCAGCGGTCACAGGGCCGTGAAATACGGAACTGCCAGGGATTATGTAAAGGATATGCAGGTGGTTCTGGCGGACGGAACCGTCATTAAAACCGGTTTTAAGACCCCTAAATCATCCTTTGGATATGACCTGAACCATGTCTTTGCCAGCTCCGAGGGAACACTCGGCGTTATTACCGAGATTATGGTAAAGATTCGGCCGGTTCCGGAATATAACGCCCTTGCCCTTGCAATCTTCCATGACCTGTTTGCGGCAGGAAAGGCGGTTACCGATATAATTGGTTCGGGTATACAGTTGACCGCATGCGAGATCATGGACAAGTACAGCCTGAAGGTTGTTGAAGAGGCTATTAATAAGGATGTTAGCAAGATAGAGGCCATGCTGATTATTGAATCAGACGGTGTCAAAGAGACAGTCGAAAGGGACATGGAAAGGATTGGCGAGATATGCAAAAAACATGGTGTTCAGGAATACACCTGGAGTGCTGATCCTGCCAAGGCCGCTGAGATAATGGAGGCTAGGGGAAAATTAGTGCCCACACTTTCAAGGATTAAGCCGGGCAACAGGCTTGTTCCCATATCAGAAGATCTTGGTATTCCCCCGACAAGGATACCAGAAGTTATTAAGAGGGCGCAGGAAATAGCCGATAAGTATGATTTACTGCTTACCACATTTGGGCATATTGGAGACGGCAATGTCCATACCACCTTTGTGACCGATATGAGAAGCCAGGATGAATGGGACAGGCTCAGACCGGCCGCTGATGAGCTTGCTGAACTTGCCCTTGAGATGGGAGGCACGGTTACGGCCGAACATGGGACAGGCCTTGCCAGGAATCCGTATATAGAAAAGCAGTTAGGCCCTGCCTTAGACGTCATGAGGTCTATCAAGAAGGCCCTTGATCCGAATGGAATACTGAATCCGGGAAAAATGGGCCTGGAAAAGAAAAAATATGATATCTACGACTATTTTGCGTTTAAAACCTTTCTTGAACATCCCGAAGGGGTCAATTCCTATGGTGAGGATGTTGACAATGAACTCATTGCGTGCATCTACTGCGGCTTTTGTCGGCTCGGATGTCCTACCTTCAGCGTGACCCAGAGGGAGTCGAGGAATGCGCGCGGAAGAAATGTCCTTGCCTTTAATTTTTTAAACGGGACTTTAGAACCCTCAAAAGAACTTGCAGATGCCATTTACAGTTGTACAACCTGCCAGGCCTGCACATATTTTTGCCCGGCCCAGGTGAAGGTGGATGTGATCATGGAAGGGCTTCGAAGAAAACTGTACAAGGCCGGATATACGCCTGAACCGGTGCTCGGTGTTCGGGATAACATTTTCAAGACAGGAAATGTCTATGCAAGCGCCAAGGCCGACAGGATCGACATTTACCCTTCCGATCTCAAGGAAAAGATCCAGGACGGGACGCTCAAAGAAAAGGCTGAAACACTCTTGTTTATGGGGTGTGTACCCAGTTATCTGGATATGAAGATGATCCCCAGCTTGATAAAGCCGTTAGATAAGGCCGGGGTGGATTACACCGCTCTGGGGACCGAGGAGGGTTGCTGCGGCTTCCCGTTGTTCCTAATGGGGTCGGACGAGTTCGAACCACATGCGGAGAAGGTTATTGAAAGAATTAGGGCCACGGGCGCAAAGGAACTTTTAACCCCCTGTGCCGGGTGCTACAAGACATTTAAAAAGATATATCCTGAGATCGGAGACCTGGGCTTGGAAGTGTATCACTCCGTGCACTATCTCGAGAAACTGATAAATGAGGGAAAGATAAAGTTCAAGGGGGATCTGGGGAAAAAGGTCACATACCATGATCCATGTGACCTGGGAAGGGCCCTTAAGGTTTTTGAGGAACCGAGAAATATCCTGAAGGCGATCCCGGGGCTTGAATTCGTAGAAATGGCCAGGAACAGACTCCAGGCCCGTTGCTGCGGCGGAGGCGGAGGCGTGCTTGCCAGCGATCCTGATCTGGCAGTGGAGATGGCGGCCGAGAGGGTTCGAGACGCGTTGGCCGTGGGTGCGGAAATAATTGTATCCGGCTGCTCTGCTTGTAAGGACAATTTAAGAAAAGGTGCCCGGGCAATACCCAAGGAGGAACGTGGTAAGATAAAGATTATGGATATTACCGAAATTGTGGCCCAAAATATGGAATAGTTAACCAGTTAATATTGGGAGGTATTTAACATGACTATTAGTAAATGGACACATGCGGGTACAATCGTAAAGATGAACGCCATCAATTATCCTGACAAGTTGGGATGGCAGGACAAAAACAATGAATTTACTTTCAAAGAGTGGAACGAAAGATCGTGCCGGGTTGCAAACGGTTTGAAGGACCTTGGGGTAGGATATCAGGAAACCTTTGCCGTGCTCGCTTTTAACAGGGGTGAATGGATGGATATCTATGCCGGTTGCGCCAAGGGCGGACAAATGGTTGTCCCCGTTATGTTCAGGCTGGCAGGGCCTGACATTGAGTATATTACCAACCATTCGGAATGCAAGGCATTTATCGTGGAAGCACCTTTTGTGGAGCTGATTGACAGTATCAAAGACAAACTCCCTGTTCCCAAGGATGCATACATCTATATGGGAGATGATCCTGTTCCTGATGGATACATAGGATATGAAGACTGGCTGGCAAAATCCTCTCCCGATGAGCCGGATATAACGGTGGACGCAGCCGATATCTGGACCGTCATGTATACATCCGGGACCACGGGCAGGCCCAAAGGGGTGATGAGGACCCATGAAAGCATTATGGCCCAGTATTATTTGAACAACATCAACCAGGGTGTCAGGCCGACTGATAAGGTAATGCTGGTTATGCCAATGTGCCATATCAATTCCATATTTTACTCTT
>CAZENC010000389.1:0-3123 GCA_964513115.1 uncultured Desulfobacteraceae bacterium
CCTACTACACCGACAATCCTATTTCTTCCCTATCACTTAACTATTTCTCAAAAAGCGGCCTGTCCCCGTTTCTGTTCCCCTTATCTTAATTCAATGCCACAATTTGGACAACATTTTGGGTTCCACGTTCTTTTTAGAGATTTATTACATGAAGGACAACGCCAGTTATTGACTACAAAAATTCCGTAAATTACGAACAACGGTATAAAAATAAAGCCAACTATTTTCTCTTCGGACATAAATCCTGTGGACATTAATAGCATAACGCCAAATCCAGTTAATAAAAATATAATTGAAACAACTAGTTGTCGTTTCCGTATCATGCGATACCTTTTCTTTACATCAATATTTTGTTTCATAATCCAATTATCTTTTATAAGATTCTCTAAACTGATTTAACGCAAGGCTGAGCTGCGGGCGCTATTAAATTCCATAAAATTGCGCCCGTCAGCTCTAGCCATTGTTAGGTTACTCATTTCCGTCGAAATGCACGCCCGAGCCATTCCGCTCCGTGCTTTACCTTAGCCATAGCCTCGATGGTTTTGAGGTCCTTATCCCCAGGCTTTACCTTCTGCGCCATTCCAACGCCAAGCCGCGCTTGCTGGTCCTCAAGAACCCAAATTGCATCGTAGATTTTTCTGAGCACGTCTTCGAATCGCCGACCAATCTGAAAGACCTTCTCCGTCGTGATGTCACTGATGATATAGCGATGAACAACACGATTCCTTGACGTGTAAAGATCCTGTAGCTCGTCGAATAGCTTCTCGCTGATAATTTTCTTTTCCAAGGCGCGGCGGTATATCTGGCGCTCTGAAATGGCCT
This sequence comes from uncultured Desulfobacteraceae bacterium, assembly GCA_964513115.1. Taxonomy (GTDB): domain Bacteria; phylum Desulfobacterota; class DSM-4660; order Desulfatiglandales; family Desulfatiglandaceae; genus JAFDHL01. Next base: position 823 of record CAZENC010000389.1, read on the forward strand.
TGTCTTCATCCCTCTGTAAGTAGAGTTCAGCCGGTATTTCGGTCGACTTTGTATCAAGCTGGTGTTGTAAAACAAGGCCAGTTCTTAAGGACCCGTCGATTGCGGCCGCCGCCAAAATGATGAATTCAATGAGAAATCCATTGTCTGCGGCCCGCCGCGCTAGTTGCAAAGCGGCTGCGTAACCATTCATGAACTGAACCAAGCGTTCGCCGTCTTTACTCATATAAACCTAACATAGAGTAGATTGATCATTATAAGACGCCTGGCACCAAGACTGTCAGCCTGATATGCACCACACTGATAAGTTAAATTTTGATGATTTTGAACAACGTCTCTCTGTTTTCCCCCTATTTGTTCCACGGCCAAAGAATGGTGTTTGGGGGCAATATATCGACATCCTTTAATTTTTGTGCATTCCATTTAAGTCTATTTCTATTTCCCGTAATTTTAATTTTTATAGTTGCTTTAGGAATTAGATTTCTTCCACGCAATTCACTTATTTCTAATTTTGATGAGAACCAGCCCGGATTTACATGAGCTTCGTAATCACGCTCAAGCTGAGGGGACTCAAGAGACCCATATAATTCACCGTTCTCTAAGGTAAGTTTGAGGGTTATATATTTAGTTTCTTTACTACTAATATCACCTTCATTGGTCCAGGCCTGAGCTAATGTTTTGTAATTTTTCTGTATTGCAGATTGTCGTTTTTTCCAAATGAACCATGCCCCTCCAATGATCGGCGTTACAATACTAACAATCAATGCCCATAATTCCAAGTACTGTTTCATGGCTTCTTTATTGACACATAACAATGAGTAAACTAGCCAGTATAAAACGCCTGGCACCAAGGGCCGTCAGCCCATTACGCCGACAATCCTATTTCTTTCCTAATCCTTTAACTATTTCTCAAAAAGCAGCCTGTCCCCATTTTTCTTCCCGCCATTTTCATGTATCTGTCGGCTATACTACATGTAACTCATTTTTCTGAGAAGCTGTAAGAACTGATCTTCATTCACATCGCCGATTATCGTTACCTGTTCCTTTGCGAGGTCATTACCGTCATCGAAACGGTAATATTCACGAGGTTCCTCAGCAAGCTTGCCGTCATCAATTCTTCTAAGCCGCATTTTGAGTGGAAAAACAACACCCATTCTGGCAAATCCATTTACCGCCGTAGATAAGTTGCCTAATGTAAGCCATTCATCAGAATTAGTTTTCTTCTTTATGAGTTTTGCACTTGGATCGGCATCCATTCCACTAGGTCCTTCTATATAATCCTTATCCCAATAGAAGTTGCTTTCTATCTGGATAAGCACACTATCATTTTGTATTTTCCAGTTTCCGACGGAACCTTGATATCTTTTCTGGATGTTTATTGTGCTCAAGCCGAAATGAATAAAACGGCCGTTCTTTAGAAAGGCATATCCATCAAGACCTGCCGGCATGGGAAAGGTATCACCCCAAACCCCCACAAGAATATCCTCTTTCTGCTGCTGGTTTAAGTCAGCAAGCGGAAAGTGCTCACCGTCCGAATCTGGAATCTCCTTTTCAGCTTGCTGAGTTCTAGATTGCGAAGTACTAGAGGGTTCGAAAAGAGATGGGAATGCGATTGAAGTCAACCAACCAAGAATAGCAAAATTCAGAACTACGCCTATTATGCCAGGTACCAGGGTCGTTCTCGCACCATACCTTCTGACCCCAAGACAACCTATGATGCCGAATATAACGCCAGCTAGCAAGAGAAGAACAAAAGCGCCAGCCATGGTGATCATAACAAACACAGACGGCCCGATTTCAAATATCGCAAAATCAACAGCTATCAATCCTATGCTTGCGAGGAATAATATCCAACTGGCGCGGGCTGCCCGCTGTTGGAAACTACGTTTAGGTTTGTTGTTCACCTGTTCTTTCCAAAAAATAACGTTGTGTGGGAACCCTTTTTCCTTTTGGTTGTGTGAAGGCCCCACGCGCATGGACCGCGGATCGTCTATTTGGATTCGAAGGGCATGATATGGTGTGAGCCCCTGGCATATGCTTCCCCCCTGGCTTTGGATACAACCAAAAGTTACCACCTTTGGTTCACGGATGTCAAGGTCAAGAGGACCTAACCCCTTGACCCTAAAGCCCTTTTTTAACGGATCAGCAAGCGGGCATGCGTTTTCCCTCCCCCAACTTATCCATAGACAGGTATTACTTAACTCTATATAATCGCTGCGTTATCGATGAAACAAGGGATGGCCTGATAAATGCGCGTCCTGCTCATAAACCCCTATTACCCCATATCCGAGACCCCCTCTCCCC
>CAZENC010000390.1:0-3123 GCA_964513115.1 uncultured Desulfobacteraceae bacterium
AGGTATGATCATGATAAAACTCCTTTTAAAAGCTATATTTTAGCTACAAAGTGACCGTAAGAAATAATCATGGCCCTGTCAAGAAAAATGCATTTTGCGCAATTTTTATCATAATACCTTGAAATGCAAAAAAGCAGGAAGCGTTTTTTTGAGGGATTACTACGAAATATCTACTGGATGCTGATATTCATTATTTCAGAGGCGGGCCTTGACCATGGGAGCAAAAGGGGAGCTGCCGTACTCCTGAATGAATTTATTCAGAATTTCTTTTTCTTTTTCATGCCTGTTTGAGAGTCGGTAAAGACGTGCCAGGTTAAACATGGCTATTTCCCTGAACGGATCATCGGGGCGCTCTACAACCGGAACCAGTGTGTCTACGGCTCCCTGCAGATCTCCTTTGGCCTCATAACATCCGGCTATTGCCAGATGTGCGAGTGATTCATACTGCTCATTTCCTGAAACCTTTTCGAGAAACTTTCTGTATATGTCAATTGCTTCATCATATTTCTTTTCAACGAATTTTGCATACGCTACATTGGGAAGGGCCAACCGGGCCACCTTTGACAGCGCATATTCATCAGCAACTTTTTTAAACAGTATCTCAGATTCCCTCAGTTTTTCAGGGGTAAGACCCTCTTTCAGGTTTTCTGTAAAGGTGTAGTAGGCGATATTATAGGCATGCTGGGCATTCTTATTAACCGAACGCAGGTATGCGTAGCCTGCCAGATAGGCAATAACCACAATCCCTATGGCAAAGCCTATGTATTGAATTTCCCGGAGGTGGGCATTAAAAAAGTTGACGGCCCTTGTCGAAAATGTCAGGAATTCATCCGGTTCTTTTAACAGAGCTTTTCTGCTTGATTTTTTTCTTGCCATTTGTTCCCTGTGCCCTCTTCCCGGGATTTGTTTTGAATATTCACTAGATAACAATTCAGATAACAAACGCCGCAATCCCAGTCAAGACAAAAGAATTCTTGTTTTTTGGCATTTAAATGCATAATAATCCAATTGCCTGCGTTTGCCCGTTGTGGTCCGAAAAGGCCTTTACAATATGAAGCGAGCAAAAAAGACATATGACAAATCTTGATAGTTTTCTGAATTTCCTCAATTCGCTTCCCGATTATATGATCTATCTTTTGCTGGGTCTGAGCGCATTTGTGGAGAACGTCCTTCCCCCGATCCCGGGCGACACCATTACCGCATTCGGCGCCTTCCTTGTCGGCACCCAAAGGCTGAATTTTCTTGGCGTGTACATTTCAACCACCATTGGCAGCCTTTTTGGCTTCATGTTCCTTTTCTGGATTGGGACCTTGTTGGGCAGGCGCTTCTTTGTGGAAAAAGACTACCGGTTCTTTAAGGCAGGGGACATTATCAGGGCCGAAGAATGGTTCCGAAGATTCGGTTATCTTATCATCTTACTTAACAGATTTTTTCCGGGAATACGCTCCGTCATATCCATTGCAGGAGGGATATCAAAATTAAGGGCCTTGAGCGTTGCCTTTTTGGCCCTTATAAGCTGCGCCGTATGGAATCTCATCTGGATAGCGTTTGGCTATATGCTCGGAACCAACTGGGAGACTGTCAAAGACAGGATGGGCTATATTATGGCCCGGTACAATCTGGCCATTTTTATATTAATCGGCCTGATAGTTCTATTTTTGGTCGTGAAGAGGTTAATAAAGAGGCTTAAGTGATATGTTTAAGATTCTAAGGCATCTTCGGGCAAATCCGTGCCCACAGTCTGAGTTTGTTTTGGTCAATCGGGAGATACCGATTGACCAAAAAATCTCTGTGCCCTCAGTGTCTCAGTGGTGATCAAACTTCCCAGGCGTAGTTTCGTTCTCCACCCACTCTAAAAATCCTTTATTTCCATCAACAATAGGCAGACTCACGACACAGGGACAGTCATAGCTGTGAATTGATTTTACCTTTTCAATCAACTCGGGGACGAGTGATTCTTTTGTCTTGGCAATGACGATCACCTCCCTGTCATCCTGGATCTCACCCTGCCACCAATACATGGAATTGATGTTGTCAATGATATTGACGCAGGCAACCAGCCTTTCTGAAACGAGCGCCTTGCCAATGACCCTGGCCTCATCAATATCCCCGGCAGTGATGTAAATAAAATTTATATTCATGATTTCCCTCCGGAAAAAACTCCTCCCCAGACACCTCCAACCAAGGGCATAAACGATAGCTTAAGAGAAAATTTGACTAATCTAAACTGTCATGCCCGCGTAGGCGGGCATCCAGAAACCTGGATTATCTTGGAAATTAACTGGATTCCCGCGGGAATGATAAAAACAATAGGTCAACCATCTTCCGCCTTATATTAGCGCATATACCTACCAGGGGACGGGAAGATATGGGTAAGTATGGCGGAACCGAAACAATTCGTCTAACTCTCCCATAAATTCATTTGGGACATATGTGGTTCCAAGATGCTTTCTTGATCAGCAGTGGATGGTGGTGGGTCAATTCTTTTTGGTCTTTTTTTATTTGGATCGGATAGTCTGGCCCCGATCTTTTCCAGGAATTCTCCAACGTTTTGACGGGTCAGGCCGGGGATACCCAGGTTGTGAAGCTCCTTGTTTTCTTTACAATCGGTCGTGAATAACGGAACATCCGTGGAAACCAGCCTCTTGGCCAGAGTCAGTGTCTTGGTCCCCTTTTCGGCAAAAGGAATAAATACAACATCACTGAGCATGCAGGCGATATAATTTCTTTGAATAATGTTTTTCCGGTTCATCTTGCCGGTATCAGGGCCAACGATCGAAAGCATCAACAACTCATTTTCTTCGGCCCTTCTAAAGTATTCATCCCTCTCAGGAAACTCATGCATGGGGGGATAAAACCTTGTCTTGAGATAAGATTCAAAGCTCTCTTTTGCCAGTCCCTTGGAACTGAAAAGTGTGACGTCTTGATTGGACCTCCAAAGACCCAGTCTGAATATCTCAGTCTCCATGACCGAAAACCCGCTGCCTATGTAATTGATATCATATTCCCTGATGGTAAAAAGGAGTTGGTTTGTAGTCATCAGCCCGAGACCGGTTATGGAATCTGCGGAGATGACTCCCATGGTAAAAATGTCCAGCAACTCAAGGGGGCCGCGATAATAGA
>CAZENC010000391.1:0-3119 GCA_964513115.1 uncultured Desulfobacteraceae bacterium
AATTAACAACGCACATTGATACAAACAGAAAGGACGAAATAGGTTCGCTTGCCGGTTCTTTCAATAGTATGGTTGATGCCTTGCGAAAAGGCAAAGAGATGGAAATTGAATACACCCAGAACCTTAAACAGGAGGTAAAAGATAGGACCCGCGAAATAACGATCAAAAACGAAGAAATGAGAAATACACTTCGAGAACTCAAACAGGAGGTTTCAGAACGCAAAAAAGCCGAGGAGGCGCTGCTGGAAAGCGAAAAAAAATACCGAACAGTTGTGGAGGAGAGTTTCGACGGGATCTTTGTCCAGAAAGGTTCAAAAATTGTATTTGCAAGCAAGCGCCTGCACGAGATGCTTGGTTACGGCGAGGATGAGCTGTTAGGCCAGGACCACTGGCTTGTCTACCATCCTGACTATCATGAACTGACAAGGGACCGTGCCTTGGCCCGTATGCGCGGTGAGACAGTGCCTAATCAATATGAGGTCAAATTACACCGCAAAGACGGCTCATGGTTTTATGGGGAAATCATGGCCCGTAAAATCGATTTTGATGGAGAACCCGGAGTTCAGGTGTGGATAAGAGACATAACCAATTATAAAAAGGCGGACGAGGAAAGGAGGCACCTCGAGGCCCAGCTCCAACAGGCCCAGAAGATGGAGGCTATAGGCACCTTAGCCGGTGGCATTGCCCATGACTTCAATAATATCCTGGCAGCCATTATTGGCTATACGGAGATTGCGAGCTTGCAGGTTGCTGATGACAACAAAGCAAAGGAAAGCCTTAATGAGGTTTTAAAGGCCGGGCATCGGGCAAAAGACCTGGTTAACCAGATCCTTGCCTTCAGCCGCCCAGCCGAGGAGGGACGAAAACCAATACAGGTTACATTAATTATGAAGGAGGCCCTAAAACTGCTTCGCGCGACCTTGCCTTCCACCATAGAGATTCGCCAGAAAATTGAAATCGATCCGGGGCAGGACACAATTCTGGCAGATCCCACACAAATCCATGAAGTATTTATGAACCTCTGCACCAATGCAGCCCATGCTATGCAGGAAAACGGCGGTATTCTTGAGATAAGCCTTCAGAATGTGAAATTCGGAATTCGGAATTCGGAATTGGAAAACGATGAAGGAAAACCCCTAATTCAAATTCCGCATTCCCCGGTTGACTTGGACCCTGGACAATACCTGAGACTGATTGTTAGCGATACGGGCCATGGTATGGAGCCGGAAGTAATAAAACGGGTCTTTGATCCGTATTTTACCACCAAGGACACTGGCCAGGGAACAGGGATGGGGTTGTCCGTAGTTCATGGGATCGTCAAAAGTCACGGCGGGACAATCACGGTTTACAGTGAACCGGCAAAGGGTTCCACCTTTCACTTGTATCTTCCCCTGATTGAAGAAGAGGTACATAAGCCGGACATCGATGAGGGCGCCCCCGTACTAAAGGGACATGAGCGTATCCTTTTCGTCGACGATGAGCACGCATTAGTAGAGATTGCCAAAGATATATTAGAGCGACTGGGATATGAAGTGGTCACTAGAACAAGCAGTGTGGAAGCCCTTGAGCTATTCCGGGCACAGGCCGATACTTTTAACCTGGTGATTACAGATATGACCATGCCTAATATGACGGGAGATAAATTATCAATAGAACTCATGAAAATACGTTCTGATATTCCCATTATTCTTTGCACCGGGTATAGCGAACGCATCTCGGAAAAAAAGGCAAAGAGCATGGGAATTAGAGAATTTGTCATGAAGCCCCTTGTGATGAAAGACTTGGCTAAAACGGTGCGGAAAGCCCTGGATACCTGATTCCCCAAAAATACTACCAATACTTTTCATCTGTTTTGCCGTCCTTAATCATCGCTTTATTTCTTATCTTCTCAAGCAATCTGTCATATGATTCTTCTTCTTCCCTGGCCTTTTCCTTTCCCGAATGATAGCCAAACGGAATCTTTGAAAAGTCATAAAAATTCTGCTATCTTAAAAAACGCAAAGTGATCGGCTGAAAGCTATTTATATCATATGATCCCCATCCGCGACACAATTCAATCCAAGAATTATCCTGTGGTAAATACTGTCATTATCGCCACAAACGTGCTGTTTTATCTCGTGCAGACAGCCCAGGGAGAGGGACTGAACCAATTTATTTTTACATACGGCCTGGTTCCTGCCCGCTACTCGATACCGGAGATCGCTTCCTACTTTACCTTTGGTCAACAGGTTGTTTCCTTTTTCTCCTTCATGTTCGTTCACGGTGGGTTCTGGCACCTACTCGGTAATATGTGGTCTCTCTATATATTCGGCGATAACGTGGAAGACCGGCTCGGCTCAATAAGGTACCTTCTATTTTACATCCTCTGCGGGCTTGCCTCTGGTCTATTCCATCTTTTTATCAACTGGCACTCCAAGATCCCCACCATCGGCGCCAGCGGAGCCATCGCCGGTGTTATGGGTGCATATCTCTTGCTTTACCCAAAATCCAAAATACTGACCCTCATTCCCATTTTTTTTATACCCTATTTTTTGGAACTCCATGCCTTTTTCTTTATCGGCATATGGTTTGTGCTGCAATTCATCAGTGCCGCAGGTTCCTCTTCGCAGTTGGGAGGCGTTGCATGGTGGGCTCATATAGGCGGTTTTATATTTGGAATCATTTTCTTAAAAATGTTTCTCAAAATTCCTCAATCCGGAATTACAGAAAAACTACGACAAAAAACTGCAAGGCAAAAAACACGCCGCCTTCAGGTCATACGCACTGTCGGGTTGGCCGATGATCCCAACCTATACGGGTCTGTTGAGGTCACACCTCAGGAAGCTCGGTCTGGGGCTCACAAGCTTGTCAATATTCCATGGGGTTATCAAAAACGCATTTTCAGGGTTATTGTACCGCCTGGTGTCCGCGACGGAGTATCTCTCCGCCTTGGGGGAATGGGCAGGCAAATAGATGACAAAAGTCGAGGAGACCTTTACTTGAAAGTTGTAATCCGGTCCAGCTCCTGACGGGATTATCCGATAAAGCTGATGGCTGATAACTGACAGGTAAGAACTTACCATAGAGGACAACACATATGAATATTACTTTTCTTGGCACGGGCGGCGCATGGGGTGTTC
>CAZENC010000392.1:0-3116 GCA_964513115.1 uncultured Desulfobacteraceae bacterium
CTCGACAGGCTTTTGCAAAAGCTCGTTTCCACAATCAGGGAGCCCCCCGGAAGGCGGTGGTTGGACAAGGTACTCACCCAGGAGATTCTCGATATGACCGATCTTGAGCATAAAAGGGTTAGAGATCTCCACCTCTACGTGCGCCCACTGGACGGTGAGATTATGGAGGTGCTGGTCTTCGACAACGACTTGCCCATCTACCACACTACTGTGGCTGACGTAGCCCTGCGCAAGAGCCCTTACTGGCAGGAAATGGTTAGCATTAGAAATATCAGGAAAATTATGAATGATAAGGATGTAATTATAAGTAAGGGGAAGGAGTCGCTTAAGAGATTGCACGCCAACGCCCTAGCGTTGCTGGACCTCACTTATACGGGGGATGACCTGGCGCTGCTGCTGGAGGATGCGCGCAATGGCCTGGAACGGAAATCCATCGGGCAGATACAGAAATCGTTGGATCTCTTTTTTGAATTGCTGGATTTCCAGCCCGTGTCTCTTGGGGTGCTGGAGCAGGATTTACAGATCTTTGCCGGGCCAAAACTTAACGGCGGCGCCGTTCCTGCCTTTGAGCACCTCATCCTCTTCGACGAAGAAACCCTGTCGTTAGGCCTGAAGAAAGGAGCCTTTTCACCGCAGAGCGATTTAGACCTCGCGTGGGTCATAAAATATGCCCGGAGTGAGGAACCGGCCGATCTCAAGGGCATAGATGTTTTCAAATTCTTGGTTGAACTGGTGCTGGACAAAGCGCAGTCTCAAAGAGGGCGAAATCGAGGAACAAATGATAAACGGTGATTTTAAGTGAGCTTTGGTGACATCCAAACCAGAAGTGGCCTTGGCGAACAAGCTTATAATTTTATCATGTTAAATAATTTCAGATCAGTGTTTGTCACTGGTTGTCACACCCATCTATAAGGGTTTAAGTCCCGCCCAAGGGGGTTGTCCGTCCCAATGGAGGGAGCGTGGCGTTGACGTTGAAACTTTCAGGAGCATCAGGGTCAAAGAGGGAGAAGTTGCTTTTGCCGCAGGCCCTCGGCCCAGGATCTTATAGCACCCCAATCCCTATGGTCTCCTTCAGGAACGCCTTTTTTCTTCATTTTTGACTTCATAACCATCCGTACTACAAAGGAGAGCTTGCTGTAGTCCAGAACTCCCGCAAAGAGACCAATGTCCACCGGTTTTACATTTGGAACGGCGTCAAGTACGGGATTCATATAGGATCTCGCAATACGGCGGGTTTTGTCGTTTGATTTGTACAGGGCAAGACATGTCAGAAAGTAGGCCACTGGGATTTGACTCAATATCTTTTGGTTTGTCTCGACAAACTCCACGGCCTCGGGCAACCACTTGCTGCTGTGAATGGCGCTGCCAACAACAACTGCTTGATATGACGTCAGGTCCCTAACGCTTTCCACCTGGCGAATGTCAACTGTCGCTCCACCATTACATAGTACCTTCCCTATGGATTCAGCCACGCCGGAGGTTGACCCACAATGACTTGCATAAGTCACCAAAACTTTGCGGCCATTTTCTACGCCACAACTTGATTCAGGGAATTCGGCTTTTGCAGCATGCACAGTCCGGGGAATTGAACTCCCAAATGCAAAAGTGCTTATGGTTCCTGCAGTAATCATGGCACTACTAACAATGAAGTCCCTTCTGGTTACATTTTTCATGCGATTCCTCCTTATTAGTCTTCACACATAATCATACTGAATCGGTTCATTTTTTTCCGGAGCCTTTTTATCAGTATGTCCTTCTGGTCCTCATCAAGGATATTATAGAACTCAGCAAAAAGATCCAGGTTGTCGGTTAAATGAGTTGGGCCGTCCTTGAATTTGGTTTTTACAAGAACCGTTAACCCATTGATGTCGGGATTTTCCTTATTGATCTCATTCTGTAACTCACTGAAGAGTTTCTTTCTCTCTTCCTTGCCTTTGTCCAAGTTAGCTTTTACTTTTAGCCGGATTTCCTCATATTTTTCCTGTTGGCTGTCAGAAAGCTCAAGGTTTTCTACCCGGCTGTCCATTCGTGACAGTATGTGTTCAGAAAAGTCCCCGTCGCAGAACATGTGCGGTCCGCACCCTGCAATGAATCCGGCTGAAACCAAAATGACTCCGAGGAACACAACAATACCTCCAATGATATAGGTCTTTTTCCCTAATTTCATTTTCCCCTCCTTTTTGTCTTGTGGTTTGTTGGTCTTTTGCTAATCACTCCAAATTCATGTGTAAGATAACAGTGGGCTGTAAAGAATGTTTGTTGAGGATGTAAAAAAATGTTAAGAGAACGTAAAAAAGTTAAAAAAAGGGAAACATCCGTGGACAAAAAGGTTCTCATTGTAGATGATGATTCAAAACTTCGGAAGCTTCTAAGGGAATACCTGGAGGATTATGGTTTTGAAGTCCTGGCCCTCCCGGACGGTTTGTCCGTCGTTAAGACTCTTCGTGAAGAATCACCGGATATCATTATCCTTGATATTATGATGCCTAAAAAAGACGGGATAGAGGTTCTGAAAGAGGTTCGTACGGAATTCGACGTACCCGTTATAATGCTCACCGCGAAAGGAGATGATGCTGACCGGATCGTTGGGCTGGAGTTGGGGGCGGACGATTACCTTCCCAAGCCCTTCAACCCGAGGGAGCTATTAGCAAGGATCAAGGCGGTGCTGCGAAGATCTCCTGTCCGGGACAAAATAGGGGCCAAGGGAGATGAGAACATATTTATTGAGGCAGGGGGGCTTGTATTGAATAAGGCAAAGCAGACTCTTCTTGTCGAAGACGGAGAGGTGGAGCTTTCTTGGACAGAATACAAGGTTCTTGAGGCACTGATGGAACACCCAAATAGGGTCATGAGCCGTGATGAGCTCATGAATCGTGCCCGAGGCAGGGATTTTATGGCCTTTGACAGGAGCATAGATGTTCATATCAGCAAGCTAAGGGCAAAACTGGAGCCCGATCCTCGCTCTCCTAAGCGAATCAAGACGGTTTGGGGAACGGGTTATATGTTCGTGGATATCGCATGAAGCCTGGAAAGCTATATATAAAAATATTTCTGTCTTTTGTGTTTGTTCTAATAATAACAGAGGTATTGATTTTCGGCCTTTTTATTTTTTCCGC
>CAZENC010000393.1:0-3105 GCA_964513115.1 uncultured Desulfobacteraceae bacterium
TCCACAGGGACATTAAACCGGCTAATATTATGCTTGACAATTCGGGCACTGCAAAGATCACCGATTTTGGAGTTGCCCAGATGACGGAAAAAACGGCAGAAATGGGTATCTTTGGCACCCCCAGTTATATGTCTCCTGAACAGCTTAGAGATGAAATAGCTGGAAACGAAAGCGACCTTTTTTCATTAGGATGCGTGCTGTATGAGCTTTTGTCGGGTGAGCAGGCATTTCCAGGGGAAAATAGTTTCTCCATCATGTATAAAATCACTAATGAAGAACCTGTGTCGGTATTAAGTATACGCCCGGATCTACCTGAGATATTTGGAGAAATTATAAAAAAGGCCCTGGCTAAAGACCCGGATAAGCGATACCCGTCCGGCACGGCATTTGGATATGACTTGAGGGTGGCGCTAAGGGGTTTGGTGGGGGACTCCGCAGATGAAAAGGTCGGGGGTTTTACCGATGATATTTATCGCCTGGCGTTTTTTACTGAATTTACAAGTGATCAAGTTAGAGAAATAGTCTCGGCAAGCAATATTGTCACTATCCGAGAGGGACAGGTTGTGGTTGCGGAAGGGGAGATTGATGACACATTTTACATTCTTGTGAGCGGAAGGGCCAAGGTCAGGAAAAACGAGCAGGATATTGCTTCCATTGGCACGGGAGAATGTTTCGGTGAGATGGCTTGTATCGGGGGGCAGGCCCGTGTCGCCACCGTTGTGGCTGAGACGGACTGCATAGTGATGAAAATCAGCGCTACCTTGTTGGACAGATCGTCAGATTCTGTTAAGTTCCTGTTTTTTAAAAATTTTGCCATGACCCTTGTTCGTCGTCTTTCGAAGAGGCCCCAGGATATGCCTTGATTCTATATTGTTCTAAATTGAGATGAAAACAACAGCCTTGCAAGCCCAGCGGTTCGAAAATATATGATGGACTTTGATCTAACAAAAGAGCAGCAGGACATAAAAAAGGCAGCCAAGGAATTCGCCGAAGGGGAATTTACGGAAATTGCGGAGGAGTGTGACAGGGAGGAAAAATACCCCCCTGATCTGGTCAAAAGCGCGGCGGATCTCGGGTTTATAGGGATAAACCTTCCGGAAGAATACGGTGGGGGCGGATACGGATACATGGAAAAATGTCTGGTTAGCGAAGAATTTTTCAGGGTTGATCCGGGTTTGGGTTCCGTACTCATATCAGCCACCTTCGGGGCGGATATGATTGAACTCTTCGGCACGGAGGAGCAAAAGAAAAGCTACCTTGTTCCCATAACAAAAGGGGAAGCTGTCATGGGGTCGGCTATCACAGAGCCAGATGCCGGCAGTGATGTTTCGTCTGTTCGCACTACGGCAACAAGGGATGGTGACGGTTATGTGATCAACGGTAATAAGATGTTCATTACAAACGGGACGGTCGGCGCCTATTTCGTTGTGCTGTGTCTTACAAATCCCGAAAATAGGTCTCGGCATAACAGGCACAGTGTGATTCTTGTTGAAAGTGACAGGAAAGGATTTGAAGCAAATAAGCTTCGAAATAAATTAGGGATAAGGGCTTCAGACACGGGGGAATTGACTTTCAAAGATGTCCGTGTCCCGAAAAAAAATCTTATAGGCGACGAAGATAGGGGCTTTTATCAATTTATGGATTTTTTTAACAGGACCAGGATTCATGTCGGGGCCGAAGGGGTCGGTATTGCTCAAGGCGCGATGGAAAAGGCAATCAGTCATGTAAAAGAAAGGATGCAATTTGGAAAATATTTAAGCTCTTTTCAGTCTATCCAGTTCAGGATTGCAGAGATGGCAACGCGTATCCAGGCGGCACGAAATCTGGTTTATGAGGCGGCGCTCAAGGCTGACAAAGGAGACCTGGATCACGAGTTGACGGCGATGGCAAAATGGTTTGCCGGGGAAACATGTGTTCGGACAGCCGAAGAGGCAGTTCAGATTCATGGTGGTTACGGGTATATCGGCGAGTACGGGGTTGAACGCCTTTACCGCGATTCAAAAATAATCGAGATCTATGAAGGAACCAAGGAAATAGAAAAGCTGATTATTGCAAGGTCGATGCTTCGGTAGCCCCCAGATGCACATTGTTCAGGGATCAGCTCACAGCATAATACTTTTTAAATCAACAGTATCATCATTTGGAAAACAAACAGGTGAGATTAAGATTCCTCGGCTATCGCCTCGGAATGACATCATGACACAGTTTTTCTACTGGTGGTCGCTGATTTAAGTTATTTCGGGGACGCAACACTACTTAATAAGGTTACATGATCAATGGGCGAAGATTTCTATAAGATTCTGGGAGTCTCCAAGAAGGCTTCGCAGGATGAAATAAAGAAGACCTATCGAAAGCTGGCCAGAAAATGGCATCCGGATATCAACCCCGGAAACAAGGAGGCGGAGCAGAAATTTAAGGATATTTCAAGGGCCTATGATGCCCTTGGAGATCCTGGAAAAAGAAAGCTCTATGACGAGTTCGGGGAAGAGGGCCTTCAGTCGGGATTTGATGCCGGAAAGGCCAGGCAGTATAAACAGCATTATGCTGGAGCCGGCGGAGCAGGATTTGCAGGACAGGGTTTCGGCCGCTATGAGAGCTATGAAGACGTCTTTGGTGATCTCTTTGGTTTCGGTCAACAAGGCGGGGGCACTTTTCGATCGGGCCGTGTGGCCGTAAAGGGAAGGGATATTCAGCATGATATGACCATTGACCTTATCTCCGCCCTGAGTGGCTTTGAAACGCAGCTCGGCATGCAAAAGGTCAAGGAGTGTTCTTCGTGCAAGGGATCCGGGATAGACCCTGCCTCTACCATGTCTACATGCTCTGCGTGCGGCGGGTCGGGTCGTGTCAATGTCGCGGAAGGCCCGATGCAGTTTTCCCAGGCATGCCCGGCGTGCGGCGGTCACGGTAAGATGGGAAAACCCTGCGGCCAGTGCGGCGGGACCGGCCAGGTGCTCGGCGAGGAGAGTATAAAGGTTACCATTCCCAAGGGGGTCAGGGAAGGATCAAAGGTGCGGGTGGCCGGAAAAGGAGAGCCGGGGCGAAACGGTGGACAGCCGGGAGATCTATATCTCATCATTCATATTCAGGACCATCCCACACTGA
>CAZENC010000394.1:0-3098 GCA_964513115.1 uncultured Desulfobacteraceae bacterium
TCAGCCTCAGCGGCCCACTAACCATGTTCATTTTAAAAATATTTGCCATGGTATCAAAAATGCGGTCCGGCGCTTCACCACTCCACCCAAAGGCCCCGAAAGAACCTCCTACCTTGCCTTCAAGATTTGCCTTTTCAGCCAGAAAAAGCATGGTTTTCATACCTTGCATCATCTCACCATGGTAGGTGGCAGATCCGAAAACATATGCATCATAACCCTCAAGGTCGGATTCCTTTTTGATGCCGGTGATGTTCTTGACTTCTGCCTCAACACCTTCAAAACGGATCCCTTCTGCGACCAGTTCTGCGATGTCTTTGGTTTGTCCACTTCTTGTTGAATAAACGACGAGCGCTTTTGCGGTTTTTCCGTTCGTCATAGCCATTATCCTTTCCATAAACCGTGAACATTACAGTATTCACGAGCCGTTATCTGATCAGCATCGATATTGAAGATCGCTTCAGGGGCCTCTCCGGGATTGAGAAACTGCCGGTAGGCCTTCCCGTCTGCAATAATCTCAACCCATTCGATATAATGTTTTTCTTCCATAGGGTGGGCTATATCTCCAACTTTCACTTTAAACCCGTCCGCAGTTTTTTCAACTACTGGTACATGCTTTTCCTTGGCAGCATCCACTGTATTTTCTTTGAAAAGTTTCATGGGCTTGCCACAGCAAACCAGTTCTCCTTTACCGCCGTGCAATACTTCAACGATGTTGCCGCATACTTCGCATTTATAGATTTCCAGTTTTTCCGCCATTTTTATCCCTCCTCTTTTTATTTGATTTAGGGTCGAATCTATTGACCCGGGCATCATAATTGTTTTTTCAAGGACACACCTATTCGAACTTGAAAAATTCCTCTTTTTTAGCTCCGCAAACCGGACATTCATCCGGGAGTAACCCGTCTGATACATAACCGCAGACGCCGCAGATATAGTAGGTAGCCTCCCGTTCCTCCATGAGGTGGCTCATTGCCTCCTTGTAGAGTTTGGAATGTCCATCCTCCACATCCCTGGATTGGCTGAAGATCGAGTTCGCGGTCTCGTCTTCCTCTTCCGTAGCAAGTTTGATGAATTGCTCGTAGGCTACACCAGCCACCTGGACCTCGGATTCAAAGCTGGCCTTTAGGTTTTCCTCCGTGCTTTTGATCTCCCTGAGCATACGCAAACACCGTTCACCGTGTATTTCCTCCGAGCGCGCAATGACCCTGAAAAGCTTCGCGATCGGTAGATATCCTTCCTGTTCCGCTTTGTCGGCATAGATTTTAAGACGAAGTGCGGCCTTGGCTTCCCCAACATAGGCCTCATAAAATGCGTCCTTGATCCTTTCATCCATAGCTCAGCCCTTTATACACTTGAAGATAAATATTTAAATAGACATAAAGATCTTCAATTTCTGAACCAGAAAACGGCAAAGGGCCGTTTCCGGCCGGAAATTAATAGTTTTCACCTAACAACTCAAAGTGAGCCTGCGGGTGTGCACAGGCAGGACATTCCTCTGGTGCCTCTTTCCCCGCATGAAGATATCCGCAGTTTCTACAGCGCCATACCACCTCTTTATCCCTCTTAAAGACACGGCCTGTTTCAATATTTGCAGCAAGGTCCAGATATCGCTTTTCGTGCTGCTTTTCGGCCACAGCGATTGCTTCAAAAACACCGGCAATGGTGTCAAATCCTTCTTTCTTGGCGGTCTTTGCGAAATCCGGGTACATCTCGTTATGCTCGTAGTTCTCTCCCGCCGCAGAGGCCTTGAGGTTTTCCAGGGTGGTCCCGATCACACCTGCGGGAAAACTCGCTGCAATCTCCACCTCTCCGCCTTCCAGGAATTTGAAAAGCCTCTTTGCATGTTCCTTTTCCTGGCCGGCCGTTTCCTCAAAGATTGAAGAAATTTGAACGAAACCATCCTTCTTGGCCTGGCTGGCAAAATAGGTGTATCGGTTTCTTGCCTGTGATTCGCCTGCAAATGCGGTTAAAAGGTTTTTCTCTGTTTGGCTACCCCTTAAATCGCCCATTTTATTGCCTCCTTAGAGTATTGTAGTGATGGAGTGTCGGAATGCTCCAACTCAACTTCCTTCTGCAGCCACAGACCCAGGTCCTGCAAGGGGCCTGAACGATTTCTTGCTGGCCCCACAGATCGGGCATTTCCAATCCTCCGGAAGATCCTCAAATAGTGTGCCTTTTGGAATCTTTCCCTTTCTGTCTCCCTTGTCAGGATTATAAATATACCCGCAATTAACGGTCTGACATTGCCACATCTCTTCCGGTGCCGCCATTTAACCCTCCTTCAAATTAATTCAGATTTATCACAGGCTTCCGCTTCCCACACAAACCTGTTTCATTTTTTCCACCATCCTTTTTTGATATGAACCTTTTTTTCAGTTTCTGCAAGTTGTCTGATTTTTAACGCTGAGTCCCTCAATACGCCATAGAGTACACCGCAACCAGTGTCTTCTCGCACGGCATCACCTCGATCTGCCATATCCAACATTGCTTTTGCCAGTTCTATCGTCTCCCTGATGCTTTCATCACATGGCCTCATCCTTTGATCCCTCCGGGGGAAATTTGAAATATTTCATTTTTATAAAAGATCAAGATCCGTGCCAAAATCCAATTTAGCAGGAAGAAAAGCCCAAAATACCTTTAAAATTGGGCAGTTAAATTGAATGGTTTCTTTGCTGGAACCAGTTGGATGACCACTCAGGATGTTTTACTTGAGACACAAGTGTTTCAGGGCGAGGGTCAAGGGGTTAACCTTTTGATATCGCAGGAAATATAGTCATCATGTTAAAGGCCGTATATTGAAGATATGTGACACAAAACCCGTCGGCACATGGAGGTATTGTCATGGTTTATGTCTAAAAATGTATAAATCGTTATTAATATAATAGGGTTACAGGATGGCGGGGACGGATTTGCGGTGTAAAAAGGCCGTAATCGAACCCTGAAGAAAGGATGGGGATGTCTCATGTTAGATACTGAGACATATATGTATCATGAGACATTCAGGGAATCAGAGGGGAGGCGGGTAATAATGAGTAAACTCTTTTTCTACCATTCAGGTGTCAAAGACCGAACTGCTGATTCAAAATTTGTGCTGCCCG
>CAZENC010000395.1:0-3094 GCA_964513115.1 uncultured Desulfobacteraceae bacterium
TTTGATGAGGCGCTTGCTATGGCAGCAGAGATCATAGGAAAGGACGTTAAGGATACCGATATTCTTGTGTTTCCCAGCTACTTTCATGAACCGAAGCCGGTGTTTGAGGTGGAATAGATTACTGCTGCAAAGAGGGGTCTATGGTTGACTGTTGCTAATTTTGATAAAAGGTCAAACAAAGACTTGATAATTTCGATCAAGAGTCAAGCGTAGACCCCTTTTCTTCAATTTTTTCACAAACACCCCTCCTTTACGTAAATCGTTTTGGACCCGACTTCCCTTTTACGATTCAATCAAAGCTCATGAACACGTAATATTTCATCAGAAACAGATGATTCGGCCAAGTTGATAAGATGTTTGTGATGCGTAAAAAAAACAACCTGCGTTTCTTTGGCCAGCTCACCAAGGGCCGCAATGGCCGCAGCAGACCTGTCATCATCGAAATGCACCAGAACATCATCGACGATAAAGGGCATTGGGCCGTTGGCCTTGACATACCTCGCCAAGCCCCCGAGTCTTAGCGCCAGGAATAACTGGTCCCGACTTCCGTCACTCATCTCAGCAAGTGTCAGCATTTTTCCGTTCGGTCGTTTTGCCTTGATTATTGGATCGCCCTTATCATCAAAATCGGCCTGCAGTCCCGCAAAAGACCCTTGCGTCATTATTTTAAAATAGTCGCCGGCGATGGATAAGACAGGACTTTGATTGCTTTGGCGATAGCGTTCCACGGCTTTGGTCAATATGGCCGAGGCCAGCCTGAGTTTGACATAATATTCAACATCCGCCTGAATCTTTCCCACAAGGCCTTCCGCTTCTTCGGCTATGGCTGCGGCAAGTGATTCGCCACCAATCGACTGCAGCTCTTTGGTTGCCAGGGCGATTTCTTGAATAATGCGTTTTTGCTTAGTGAGAAATTCTTGTTTTTCGGCCTCCAACTTTTCCAGTTTGGCAACCAACTCATCCGGGTTGTGAGCCTTGACCTGCGTAACAAATTCCTGCAAATTTTGCCCGGAAGCCAGTTCGGTCAATCTTTCATTGATCGTGTCCAGTTTATCGGTCAGTTTGATCTTGGCTGCGGCACGCGTTTCAATATCGGGGAGCTGATCGGGACTATCTGCGTGGGCGTCTATACATAGCAGGCGAAGCGTTTCTTCAAGAGCGGCCAATTTTTCATTTTCTTTGGAAAGAACCGAACGCTTTTTACGCTTTTCTTCTTCCAGCAACCGGTACTCCTGGCGTCGCTCTTTATCGCCCGTAAGCCTTGCATTCAAGTCGATGGCCGCCGCTTCGGGTTCGAAATCTATTAAATCAGTGGCCAGTTTTGCCACGGCCTCAGCCACTCGTCGGGCATACGCCTTACGGTTGTGTTGCATGGCATCAATACGCTGCTGCCGTTCTTTGGCTTTTTCCAATTCTGCAAAAACATCGTCAAGGGCCAGCACAAAATCGTTGACGTCTTCCGGCCGGGCATCTGCAGAAAAGCCTAACTTGGAAATGGTCTGAGCCCAATCGGCCGACCAGCGCCGTAGATTTTGCTCGACGTCGTTTTTTCGCTGCCTGCCGGCATTGATATCTTCCTTTAGAGCTGTGATACGAAGTTCGAGATCCAGACGACTCTTGCGCAGTTCGTCGTTATACTTAACAATGCGTCTGGCCAATTCAATGATGGCCGAATAACTCGCTTTTTCTGAAAAATTGATAGCTATATGCTCAAGGGCTGTCGCAACATTGGATCTTATGCGCTCAATATCCGCTTGCAGTTGGTCGGCAGCCATTTGATGTTTTCTTACATCTGACGCCTTGCGCCTCAGCTCTGCTGCCCTGCCGGTCCAGGCGGCCATCTCGCGGGGCTTTAAAGGATCAATGCCGAGGGGTGTCCATAGTTCTTCCCATCTGCTCCAAAGGGTCGCCCGGTCCTTGCCCAATCCCTGTTGACGCGCCTTAATTTCTTTAAGGCTCTCTTTTTGATGTCGGATATCCGTCCTGAGTGCTTCGGCGCGCGCTACCGCATCGGCATCGTCGCGTAGCACATCCGCTGTGTTATCCGCTCTGGCAACACTTTTTTCATACGCATCGGCAAGGTCGCTGCTTCCGGGAAAGGCCGCCATAAAATCATGATCAACATCACCGCCGTCCAGCCATACCGTTCGCACGGACTGCCAACCCCGGTCCCGCAGATTACGGTGCGATCTTAAATCATCAAGCGCCGGCAGCTTGCGAGTCTTTGTCAGTTCAAAAAGGGCTTTTTCTTTCTCTTTTAGTGGCTCTTGAATGCGGATACTTTCCTTTTCAGTATCGGCAAGCTTTTGGTCCGCATCAGCCAGATCGGTTTCAAAGGCACGCATGGTCTCTTCGGTAGGCAGGGCCAGTCGTTCCAGTTCCGAAATATCTCCGGTCCACAGACCCAGTGCTGCAAGATCGGCATCGACTTGTTCTTTAGAAAGGGCCAGTTGAGCCTTGGCGTCGGCAAGGCGGTCTTCCAGCTTGCCGTATTCCGCAGCCCGTGTTAGGCAGTCGGCCAGCGCAGACGTGTCCTTGGGTTTTTCCAATTTATCGAGTTCAGCCTGTGCCTTTTCCAGATTAGCTTCGGCCAAACTCAGCGCTTTAATTGCGCTATTTACAGATTCCTCCGATTTTGCCCCTTTAGCTCCTAACCTTTGAATCTTTCCCTTTTCAGGCTTGGACAGCCGTAGTGCCTGGGCGGAATCCAGCGTTAGTCCGGGGCGTAAGAGGTCCAGGGCTTGCTGGGCGAATTCGTTGTGCTGGTAAATCCTCGCTCTTTGGTCCTTGCTGTCCGTGGTGGCCTGGGCATGCACATGGGCTTCGTCTGCCAAGGTTTTGATTAATTTTTCATTGGCGATGATTTTTTCATCGTATGTCAGCTTTTCCAGCTTTCTATCGATATCAGCCAAATCCCGGGTTAAATTGTTTTCAGCCTGACGGGACTCTTTGATGGCCACCTGGGTTGCAACCCTGCGCTGTGAAAAATCATCCGGCAAATCCGGAACAACGCCAAGTTCAGAGAAATCTTTTTCTAATTGTTCCCGAGCGGCGACAAATTTCAAGGCATTGCGATAACGGGATAAAAGGCTGA
>CAZENC010000396.1:0-3088 GCA_964513115.1 uncultured Desulfobacteraceae bacterium
GTTTTGATTTTCATGTGCCGGAATTTATCTCAGACATCGCGCTATCCATGAATCTGTGTGGAGACAAGGGAAACGTATCTGCCGGCGTCAGGATGCAGGTGCTCGCCGTAATGAATTCGATCCACAATTTTATATCAGGCGAAACTTTTTTCAGGCCAATGCTGGCACTGGAAAGGGATGAATATATACAAATGGTCAAGGAAACTCTGAAATTTATTTTGATACCTGCATTCAGCGGTTCACATCAAATGTTATAAAGTAGAGTGTTAGAAATAAGCATTGCGGGTAAATTTATATGAGCCGGGGGCAAGTTTCTGCTGATCACTGTGCCAAACTTCCCTCAAAAAACGAGTAAGGCAACAGCTTTATTTGTAGGATAAACTCAAGTGTGGACAAGGAGGTGATAGGATGGCCTTAAACCTGGATGCCGTCGGCAAGAAGATCGGTCCTGTGAGAAAAGACTACACCTGGAAAGATCTTGTGCTCTATGCCCTTGGTGTAGGGGCCGGTTTCGACGAATTAGATTATTGTTTCGAACATCAACTCAAGGTGGTCCCAAGTTTCTCCATTGCGAGCGTATTTGAATTCATGGCCGAGGTCGGAATGAGTTCCAATGCGGATCTATCAGGTGTTCTTCACGGAGAGCAGGATATTGTTTTTCATAACCCGATTCCTTCCGAGGGGACGTTGACAACCGAAGGGACCCTTACCAACATGTTCGATAAGGGTGCGGGCAAGGGTGCCTTAGTTGTGGCGGAGGCTGAAACATACCATTCAAACGGCCAGAAGCTATTCACAAATTATTTTACCATATTCTGTCGGAAGGACGGGGGGTTCGGGGGTGAACCGGGTCCCAGCGAATCCATGGAATTCCCTGACAGGAAACCGGATTTCGAGGAGCAGGCGCTTCCTACTCCGGATCAACCGTTACTCTATAGACTTTCAGGAGACATCTTTCAGCTCCATGCTGATCCTGATTTTGCTAAGGCCAGCGGTTTTGAAAAACCTATCATGCACGGGCTTTGCACCCATGGATACGCATGCAGGGCAGTTATAAAGCACCTGTTCCCGGGAGAACCCGAACGCATGAGCAGATTCAAAGTTCGTTTTTCCAAGACCCTTTACCCGGGAGTACCTATCATCACGCAGATATGGAAGATGGAGGAGGGTAAGGCATATTTCAGGACAATCAATGCCGAGAACAATGATGTTGTGATTGACGGTGGAATAGTCGAATGGATCAGCAAGGAAGAGTTAGAGAGAAGAAAAAGGCTCGGCGGAGTTCGCTTCGACGACCGGGTGGCAATTGTCACCGGCGCAGGTGCAGGGTTGGGTCGCACTTATGCCATTGAACTGGCCAAGCGGGGGGCAAAAATCGTGGTGAACGACCTTGGAGGCGCACCGGACGGCTCGGGAAAAGGATCGAAAAGTGCGGCCGACAAGGTGGTAGATGAGATAAAGGAACTGGGAGGCGAAGCCGTTGCAAACTATGATTCCGTAGCGACCCCGGAGGGAGGCCAGTCGATTGTAGACTCGGCAATAAAGGCATTTGGTAGGCTGGACATTGTGATAAATAACGCGGGGATTTTAAGGGATAAAACCATTGTCAAGATGGAACCAGAGAACTGGGATGCGGTAATAGATGTCCATTTAAAGGGCGCATACAATGTATCCCGGCCGGCGTTCGTCAAGATGCGTGAAAACAGATACGGCAGGATAATTCTGACTACCTCCGCGGCGGGCCTGTACGGCAACTTCGGGCAGACAAATTATTCGGCGGCAAAGATGGGACTGATAGGTTTTATGAATACTATGAAACTGGAGGGAGAAAAGCACAATATAAAAGTCAACACCATCGCTCCGGTCGCAGCCACAAGGCTTACCAAAGACATACTTCCTCCCGACCTTCTGGAGAAACTGAGGCCCGAATTTGTTGCACCACTGGTTTTATATTTATGTTCCGAACAGTGTCCTGTGTCGGGTGCAATCTATAACGCAGGCATGGGTTATTACAACCGTGTAGCCATAGCGACGGGGCCGGGGTCTGTTGTCGGAGACGGCAAAGAGGTACCGACACCCGAAGGTGTAGCAGACAATTTCGATAAGATAAAGTCCATGGAAGGGGCAGAGGAGTATCCCAATGCTACGGCGGCATTCAGCCCGATGCTGGATGCTTTCAGCCCTAAAAAGAAAGAAGCGCCGGCAGACGCTGATTCAGGACTTACGGTCAAGGGAATCTTCGAGGGGCTGCCTAAAGCTTTTCAGGCGGACAAGGCCGCTGGTGTGGATATTGTGTTCCAGTTTGATATAACGGGAACAAATGGCGGGTCATGGTACGCGACCGTTAAGGATGGAACCTGTGAGGTTACTGAAGGCTCGCACAGCAGTCCCACTACTACAATTGAGATGGGGGACGATAATTTTGTTAAAATGATTTCAGGTGAGCTGAATGCCATGACGGCATACACCGGCGGTAAACTCAAAATCAAAGGCGACCTCATGAAATCACAGCTCATCGAAAAATTGTTCAAGTTTTAAATAGGCTTTGAGCGTTTAGCCGTCAGGAGTGTTTGAGAAGTTGAATACTGACAACTGAGAGTTCATACAACAGGAGGACTATCCATGATAGGAATAACATCATATGGCGGTTACATCCCGAGGTTAAGGCTCAACCGAATGAGCATTTTCCAGAGCATGGGCTGGTTCGCCCCGGCCATTGTTATGGTTGCCCAGGGAGAGCGCTCATTCTGTAACTGGGATGAAGATACCATTACAATGGCCGTAGAAGCCTCACGTGATTGTCTTACAGGAAAGGACAAATCAAAGGTCGATGCACATTACATGTGCTCTACTACGCTGCCATTTGCAGACCGGTCATGCGCCGGCCTGGTTAAGACAGTATTAAATCTCAGGGATGACATAATCGCGGAAGATTTTACCGCTTCCCTGAAGTGTGGCACCAGTGCACTCGTTACGGCTCTCGACGCAGTAAAAGGCGGTGAAAGACGTAATATCCTGGTAACAGCCTCGGACAAACGTGAGGCCAGGGCGGCATATTTCTATGAAATGTGGTTCGGTGACGGGGCCG
>CAZENC010000397.1:0-1219 GCA_964513115.1 uncultured Desulfobacteraceae bacterium
ATGTAAGCTACCAAATATATTGTGTTTACTAAGCCCATCTTCAGAGGTTAATAGCATAAATGTTCTATAAATTAATTGAGGGAAATCAACCCTTGCTAGCGACAGCAATTCACAATGGACATGAGTTGCGACCTAAGGTAGCACAAATCATGGCTTTGGACGAGGATGACCGCCGTAGAGAAGAGGATCCTTATACAGGAATGTTAACCACCATCGCACATAACCAGTTGATCGTCTATAGATCTCGCTTCGAGGTAGATCTCAATCGACCAAGAGAGAAGGCTATTTATTTGGCGCCTGAGGATGCATGGGGTCTTAGTATATGGAAAGAGCCACCCTCAGACGAGATTGTCACCAATTCTTTAAGAGAGTATGATAGTTTCTATTCTCATGTCAGCCAAATCTGCTCCCGCATGGAAAAGGAGTACGGACGGTTTGTGGTGCTGGATCTGCATTCGTATAACCACCAAAGACAAGGGATCAAAGCCCCACCAGCAGATCCGGCTGAAAATCCGGAAGTCAACATTGGAACAGGCACGATGAACAGGGAGAAATGGACGAATTTGGTTGATAGGTTCATAAACGACCTACGGGTTTTTAATTATTTAAACCGTAACTTAGATGTCAGAGAAAACGTGAAATTCCGTGGAGGCCAGCTTGTCCGATATATACATGAAAATTTTCCTGAAAGCGGTTGCGCTATTGCCATTGAATTCAAGAAATATTTCATGGATGAGTGGACAGGTATGGTGGATCATGAACAACTTAATACGATGCTGCAAGCACTGCGATCCACAGTCCCGGGCATATTGAAAGAACTGAACGCATTTGGCTCAATGACTTGATATGGGAACACCATACAAAACAATTTCCTCGACATTCATCAATACGGTCAGTGACCGCCTTGCGGAAAACAAACGAGTGCGTCGGCAGATTGCTCCATGGGGACGACTGCATATCGACAGAAAACTACCCTTTTTGTGCGTATATCGTCAGCCGAGAGGACGTGAAGATTTAGGAACCGTGAAGCTAATTCAAGGTGAAGCATCTTATCTTACAGCAACGGGGTCTCGACGGGCACAAAAAAGCCTGAGTTTGCTCGTCAAACGAATTGCAGAGATTATGTCCGAGAGCTTCGGTGCGTTCTTGATCATAGAATTGTGGTCGGCCACCGGATACAGCACTTTTGAAATACCAAAGAGCGGAGCGCGAAGACCGG